>CAZVQE010000210.1:0-5035 GCA_964628875.1 uncultured Anaerolineae bacterium | reverse complement strand
ATCTATCTCGGCTCAGGCTCGACCGTCTGGCAAATGGCGCTGCATCTGCGTGAACACAAAAATATCACCGTAGTGACCAATTCGCTGCCTGTAATCAACGCGTTGGTTCCGCACACCGATATCACGGTAATTTGTTTGGGCGGAGTGTTGCGCCACAGTGAGCGTTCATTTATCGGCTACATGGCTGAGCAGGCGCTCGACTCTGTGCGGGTCGCTAAGATTTTTATTGGCACACGTGGAATTGATCTTGAGCAGGGGCTAACAGGCGACTTTGTCGAGGAGACGGCGATGGATCGCGCGGTGAGTCAGCTACCGGGTGATCTGATCGTGCTGGCAGATCACACCAAATGCGGGCAAATTGCGCCTGCGCTCATCGCGCCAATCAGCAAAATGAAAGCGTGGGTGACTGATCAGAGTGCACCGACAGATTTTAGGGCCGCAGTGGCAGAAAAAGGAGTAAACGTCATAGTAGCGTGATTTTTACCCACTTAGTTGTTTACAACGGGCACAGCTGACGTTATGGTGTGCATATACAGCGCGTGAACGCAGTAAAAAAACAATTCAATCAATTCAAGGACAAGGAGAAAATTATGAGCAATTCAAAATTGACCCGCAGAAAGTTTATGACGATCGGCGGCGTCGCAGCAGGCAGCTTACTCGCCGCCTGCGCACCAGCAGCCACCCCAACGGCGGCGCCAAAGCCAACCGACGCGCCAAAGCCGGCAGCTACGGCTGTGCCTGCGCCTACAGCCGTGCCTAAGCCAACTGAGGCTCCCAAGCCTACGGCAGTTCCCGCGCCTACGATGCAGTTGCCATTTAAGGTCGAGTCACAAAACCCGCTCGGCGTAAAAGCTGACGCAGTGGACGGCGTGTTCTTCTCCGGTGGTTTCGGACACGACTACATCATTTACGCTGGCAAAATCATGGAGAGCAACATCGCTGGCGCGAAAGTGAGTGTCAAGCCAATACAAAAAGTAGCTGAGGAATTGCGCCCGCGCTTCGTGGGCGGCAACCCACCGGATGTGGTGGATAACTCAGGCGCGGGCGCGTTTAATAACACCGACCTCGTCAATGACAAGCAACTTGCTGATCTCGCCGAGCTCATGGAAGCGCCAGCCCTCGACACGGCAGGCGCCAAATTCAAGGACACCCTATTTGCCGGTTCACAGGCGGACGGTGTATTTGATGGCAAGCAATACTACGTAAATATTGCCTACACAGTTTCAGCTTTGTGGCACAACGCAGCTGTATTGCAAAAGTACGCAGGTGGCAAGATGCCTGAGTCATGGGACGACTTCCTCAAGCTATGCGACGACATCAAGAAAGACGGCAAGATGGCGCCGCTCACCTATCAGGGCAAGTATCCGTATTACATGTGGGGCATCGTGCTCAACCAATTGATGTATAAGGCTGGCGGCAACCAAGCGCTGATCAACATTGACAACCTTGAGCCAAATGCTTGGAAGACACCCGAAATGCTGCGCGCGACCGAAGCCATGTATGCGCTCTGGGACAAGAAGTACATCATGGATGGCACCTCAGGCTTGACGCACCGCGAGTCACAGGCGGCATGGATCCAAGGCAAAGCTGCTTTCCTTCCATGCGGCACATGGCTTGAGAACGAAGAGAAAGAGTTGCTGACCAAAGACACAAACTTCAAAGCAACCGCAACCGGAATTCCGGGCTTCAAAGATGGCAAAGGTGACATCAAAGCCGTTGCGGCTGGCGGCGGTGAGCCATTCTGGGTGCCATCAAAGGCAAAGAACGTCAAAGGCGGCATGGAGTTTCTGCGCACGATCTTGTCGCGCTCGTCAGCCAAGTGGTTTGCCGAGAATGTCAGCTCAATCATGCCTGTGAAGGGCTTGACCGATCTAAAGGCATCCAGCGGCGTGAACTCGGCGATTGCGACAGTAAACGCAGCTGGCTCAAATATCATCACGTTCAACGCGCCAAACTGGTACAGCGCGCTTGGCAAGGAAATCGAGCAGCGCACGGGCGAATTGCTCACGGGCAAGATCAAGCCTGCCGAGTTTGCTGATCTGATGCAAAAGAAAGCCGACGCAGTAGCGAAGGATCCGGACACCAAGAAGTTTAAGCGCACCGCATAAATTGGCGGCACGTGAAGATTTCCTAACTCCGATTTAGTTTTTGACTGCCGCCATGTCCGCGCTAAGGGCATGGCGGCTTTTTGAATCTATATGAAGCACGGCAAAAATCGTTTTATCTTCGCCTTTTTGTTTATTCCGATCTTGTTGTATGTCACATTTGTGATTGTGCCATACATCGCCGCCATTTTGATTTCGTTGACCAAATGGAGCGGTGTGTCATCACTCGACAACATCCAATGGCGCGGGTTATCCAATTTTCAAAAACTGTTGTATTTGCCGTGTGAATTGAGCGAATTGCCCAGTCGGCTCGTCGCCACACTCACTGGTGGCAAAGACCCCCTATCTGACTGCGGCGATGTCAACTTTTGGAATGCGCTCAAACACAATCTAATCGTGTTGGTCGTGCAACCTATCATCATCGTAGGCATCGCCCTGTTTTTTGCCGCGCTGTTTACACAAGGGCTCAAAGGCTCACGCTTCTTCCGTGTTTCGTTTTTCTTCCCGCAGGTCATGTCAGTCGCCATCGTCGCGGTCTTGTGGAGCTTTATCTATCACCCGTTGTTTGGCATCCTCAATGAAATAGTACGCCCCATCATGAATCTTTTGGGGCGCGAATGGGGACAATTTCCATGGCTCGGCACGCCCGAAACCGTCTTGGGCTCGGTCATCGTCACCGCCATCTGGCAAGCCGTGGGGTTTTATATGGTGCTATTTATCTCAGGCATGCAGAGCATCCCCGATGAGTTTTATGAGGCAGCCCGCATTGACGGCGCAAACGCATCTCAACAATTTTGGAAGCTGACTATCCCATTACTGTGGGAGACACTGCGCACGGCTATCGTCTTTTTGGCAATCGGCGCGATGGATATGTTTGCGTATGTGCAAGTGCTGACCAACGGCAACGGCGGGCCCAGCCGCGCCGCAGATGTGCTTTCGACCTACATGTACGACCAAGCCTTTGGTGGCGGCAATAACACTAATCCATTTGGATACGGCACTGCCATCGGCGTCGTGTTGCTCGTGTTGATTCTTGGTTTATCAGTTGCCAGCTTGCGGCTCACACAGCGCGATGTGCTGGAGTATTAGGAGACACTCATGACAGCTACAACAACAAACTCAAGCCGTCCTGCATTAGGCGCCATTCTCAAAATCGTCACCTATCTCGTGCTGATAATCTGGGCGATCATCGTCATATTTCCGATGGCATGGTCGGTCATGAGCGCATTTAAGACTGAGCCTGAGATCATGACGCAGCCATGGTCGTTGCCTGAGACTTGGCATTTTGATAATTTCACCCGCGCGTGGAACAAAGCCAACATCGGCACCTACATCGTCAATACATTCATCATCATCATCCCCGGCATCTTCTTTACGCTGCTATTTTCTTCGATGGCTGCCTACGTCTTTGCGCGCTACGATTTTCGCGGCAAAGGATTTTTGCTAACCATGTTCTTGATTGGCATGATGTTTCCGATTTTCTTGGCGCTTGTGCCGCTTTTCATGGTCATGAAATTTATCGGCGATTGGACGGGCATCCCAATGCTCAACACGTTTCACGGCGCAAGCATCGTGTATGTGGCTTACTCGCTCTCGTGGACGATTTTCTTTATGACTGGCTTCTTCAAGACACTGCCAAAAGAAATCGCCGAAGCCTCTGTGATAGACGGCGCAACCCATTCACAAACATTCTTTCAAGTGATGTTGCCGTTGGCGCGCTCCGGACTTGTCTCGGCGGCCATCTTCAACTTCCTCGGACAGTGGAATCAATTTATCTTGCCAACGGTGCTGCTCTCAAGCGCCAACGAAGGCACTGCTGAGGGTGGACGCAGCATGTATGTTATCTCGCAGGGCTTGTACTATTTGCAAAATCAACAACGCTATCAGAGCGACATGAGCGCGTTGTTCGCCGCAGTCGCCATTGTCATGGTGCCGACGCTGGTCGTGTATCTCATTTTTAATGACAAGATCGAAAAAGGCTTGACCGTCGGCGCAGTCAAAGGATAAAAAATGACAATCCACAATGAACTCGGCGTCCGCCCACTTATTAACGCGAGCGCCACACTGACGCGGCTCGGTGGCAGTCTGATGCCGCCTGAGGTCGTCAGCGCCATGCAAGATGCATCACGCTACTTTATTGAGCTAGATGAATTGCAACGTCGCGTGGGCGAACGCCTCGCGCAACTGACGCGCAACGAAGCCGCCTACGTTTCGAGTGGCGCCGCCGCAGGTCTGACTCTCGCCGCAGCCGCCTGCATGACCGGCAAAAACGCGGCATTCATTCAACAATTGCCCGATTCGAGCGCTATTCCAAAAAACGAATTTGTCATCCACAAGTCGCATCGCAACGGCTACGATCACGCCGTGCGCGCGGCTGGCGGCAAGATCGTTGAGATTGGCAGCGCCATTCACACGGCGGCTTGGGAATTGGAATCTGCGATCAATGAGCGCACCGCTGGCGTCTTTTGGTTTCAAGGGGTGATGACCGGCATCGGTGATCTACCGCTCCAAACGGTGATTGACATTGCGCGCGCGCGTGGCGTGCCAGTCATCGTAGATGCCGCCGCACAGTTGCCGCCCGTCGAAAATTTGTGGCGCTTTACGCAGATGGGCGCATCGCTGGCTGTGTTTAGCGGTGGCAAAGATTTACGCGGACCGCAATCGAGTGGCTTGTGCGTCGGCTCGCGCGCGCTGATCGAGGCGATGGCGATGAATGGCAGCCCCAATCACAGCGTCGGTCGCGCCATGAAAGTCGGCAAAGAGGAGATGGCGGGATTGCTGGCGGCGGTGCAACGCTATCTACAGCTCGATCATGACGCGCGTGCGTTGGAGTGCGAGCGCGTCGTCGCCCACTGGAATCAAGAACTGTGTCGCGTGCCGGGTGTGTGCGCTGAGCGCTCATTTCCAAATGAAGCCGGGCAACCCCTGCC
>CAZVQE010000209.1:0-5050 GCA_964628875.1 uncultured Anaerolineae bacterium | reverse complement strand
TATGGTGGATAGCAAGAGTCCTGCGATGCTTGTGTATCTTGACAATCAAGCCAACCAAAAGCAACACCCGGATGAAAACTATGCGCGCGAATTGCTCGAGTTGCATACGGTCGGTGTCAATGGCGGCTATACAGAGCATGACATCAAGGAGTTGTCGCGCGCATTGACAGGGTGGGGCGTCAATGGGCTTAATGTCGCCAATGCGATGTATGAGCCGGGTGAATTTCGCTTCTTTGCGGCGCGGCACGATGACACCGAGAAAAATGTGATGGGGCTAAAAATTCCAGCGCGCGGCGGCGAACGCGATGTGCCGATGGTGATTGATTATTTGGCAAGTCACCCCAAAACGGCCGAGTTTATTTGCACGAAATTAGCGCGGCGATTTATCAGCGACACGCCGCCAGCAAGCGCAATTAACAAAGCAGTGACCGCATTTACAAAGAGCAAAGGCGACATCAAAGCGACGTTGAGCGCGCTGTTACACAGCGACGAATTTAAGCAATCTGCGGGTCAGAAAGTCAAACGCCCATTTGAGTTTGTTGCTTCAGCTTTGCGCGCGCTCGATGCAGATGTGCAGGCTAGTCCGCGCATATTGCAATATTTTCAACAAATGGGGCAGCCACTATTTGGCTGGTCGCCGCCCAATGGATTTCCAGATGTGAAGAGCGCCTGGATGGAGAGCAGTTCATTGTTGGCGCGTTGGAATTTTGCACTTGAGATTTGCCGCAACAGCATCAGAACTGCAAACGTGGATTTGAAGAAGCTGATGCCTAGTGGTGCGCAAAATGCTGACGCGCTGATTGATGCGGTTGCGCTTCGTTTGCTAGGTGCGCCATTGCCAACCAATGCAAAAGAGAAGCTCAAACCATTTGCAACAACCGCAAATTTGCCGACGTTGGTTGGTTTGATTTTGGCGTCGCCGCTATATCAAATTCGCGGCTGAGAGCGTTGGCTTATTAACGATTGAAAACCGACAACTGAAAATCGAAAACCAAAAGGACAAATGCAAATGCCTCAAACACTTGAACGCACACTCAAAAACTGGACTGTAGCCGTGCCGCCGATGCAAGTCGCGCTGCCAGCATGGATGCCACGCATGGCGTTTGCGCCTGAGGGGCAAGCGCCGCGCGGTGATGTGTATGTGTGTATCTTTCAGCGCGGGGCAATGGACGGTCTCAATGCGCTTGTGCCGATTGGCGACAGCGACTACTACCGAAATCGCAAGACACTCGCCATCGCACAGCCAAAGGCAGGCGACGCAAAGAGCGCCATTCAACTGACCAATCTGTTTGGTTTGCATCCAGCGCTCAAGGCGCTCAAGCCGATTTACGATGAAGGCTTGCTCGCGCCGATACACGCGTGTGGCTCACCAAGCGCGACACGCAGTCACTTTGACGCGATGGACAACATGGAGCGCGGCGTGCCTGACTCAAAGTCTCTTGGCACGGGCTGGCTGGGGCGTCACCTCGCAACCATCAACACAAGCAACACATCGCCTTTGCGCGCCATTGGCATGGGTACGATGTTGCAGGCGTCGTTGCGCGGTCCGGTGAGTGCGACCGTGTTGCGCTCGATCACCGATTTTCATGTGCAGGCGCCACAGCAACAAGTCGCGCAAATTCAACAGGCGTTATCTGCGTTGTATGCGCTGCCTGATGTTGATTCGACGATGACATCCGCCGCGAGCGACATTAACAAAACCAGCGAGTTGCTCACAAAAATCAACGTGGCGGGCTACACTCCTGACAACGGCGCAAAGTACCCTGAGCGCAGTGATTTTGCGCTTGGCATGATGCAGATCGCACAGCTCATCAAAGCCGACGTTGGTCTCGAGGTGGCATGTATTGATATCGGCGGATGGGACACGCACATCAATCAAGGCGGCGCTGAGGGTCAGATGGCGCGGTTGTTGGTTGAATTGGGCGATACGCTGGGTGCGTTCCGCATCGATCTGGGAGATCGTATGAAGACGACACTGGTGCAGACGATGAGCGAGTTTGGGCGGCGTGTCGAAGAAAACGCAAGCGGCGGCACTGATCATGGTCACGCGAACGCGATGTTTCTCATGGGCGGTGGCGTGGTGGGTGGCAAAGTGCATGGCACGTGGCCCACATTAGCCGCCGACAAACTTGACAATGGCGATCTTGCGCTGACGACGGATTATCGAGACATACTCGGCGAGATCATCAGCAAGCGCTTGCACAACAACGCGCTCGATCAGATTTTCCCGAGCTATACGCCAACCATGCGCGGGATCGCTAAAGCCTAACCGCAGAAACATAAAAGGCACAAAGAATAAAACTTTGTGCCTTTTGTGTTCTTTGTGGTTGATTTCAATTTACTCGCTGCTGTATTTGATCTCGGGCATCGGCAGGTGCTCGGTGCCGAGCTTGCGTCGCAGCATTTTGATGAGTCCGCCTGTATTAATGATGTCCATCACTGAGGGCGATAGCGGCGGAAATGTAAATTGCTTGCCGTTCACGTCAATCATCGTCTGATCGAGATCAACGCTGACGTGATCGCCGTGCTGTATCGCATCCACCGCATCAGCACACACGATTGGCAGCACGCCGTTATTTACGCAGTTGCGAAAGAAAATACGCGCGAATGATTTGGCGATGATGACTGACACACCGCTCATCTTGATGCACACAGCGGCTTGCTCACGTGATGAGCCACAGCCAAAATTTTTGCCCCCGACGATAATGTCGCCGTTTTGCACATTCTTTGCAAAGTCGGGGTCTAGGTCTTCAAGCGCATACTTCGCAAAATCTTTTGGATTTGGCACGCTGTAGGTGTACTTGCCCGGAAAGATCACATCCGTATTGATGTCATCGCCATACTTCCAACATTTGCCCGCGAATACATTGCTCATGTTATTGCACCGTTACGCTGACAGAGTCTTCGATGATCTGTCCGTTGTTATCAGACACACGCAATCGAAACGTGCGTCCGGAGGCTACATTTTTGACTTCGATATTCATCTCGCCCCCCGCCGCCTTAAAGCCTTGACCGTCGCCAATATCAAAGACAACCTCGCGCGCGTTTTCGACTTTCCAGCTTACGGTGACGCTGCCATTTGTGGGAATTGGATTTGCGCTGAGTTTGTGAATACCCTTTGCGCCGACAGCGGAAGGTGCGGTAACGCCACCTGTGCCTTTAGAAAAAGTCGCGCCGGGCTTGATGGTTTTTGCCACATCGTTGGCATCAACGTAATCGGCAAACACCCAGCCGCTCGTGTTGTTAAATGCAATCTGCCACCATTGACCATCTTGACTGCGCGCGCGGACAGTGGCTTTGTCACCTTTGTTGAGTTTGCCAAGCAAGTCAGATGTGGCATCGGCGGATTTGCGCACATTCACAAAATCATTAGTAACTGTCACGACTGGATCGTTAGCGGGCGCGGCTGTTGGCGCTGAGGTTGGTTTTGGTTGCGCGGTTGGTTGTCCAGCGACAGGTTGTGGTGCGGGTTGTCCGCTTGCCGGTGCAGGGGAATTGCTATCCGCGGGTGTATTTAGCGCCACCGTTGGCGCAGCGGCTTGACCCAGCGGCTTTGCATTCACCAACACAAGCTCTGAGTCTGCTAGTTTTTTGTCATCCGTGCCATACGCTTGCAATTGCACAGCATACGTGCCGACGTTTTTGGGCGTCCACGGCACCGCCACCGGAAAATTCTGCGCGCCGCGTGATTTATCGGGTGCTTCGAGCTTGGCATATAGCTCACTGTTGATAAGCACATCCACACGCGAGATAGCCTCGCCTGTCACCATTGCCTGAATCGGCACACTTTGACCGACATTGATTTGAGCGCCATTTTGCGGCGCAGTAAATTTAAATTCAGTCGGTTTGTTGGCTGTGGCTGAGCATGCGCTGAGCGCGAGCGCCATTCCTACCGACAAAAAAACCAGCCATCGCGGTGACCGGTTCATCCATATTTTCATAGCGGCGAGAGTGTACCACTGCTTGTTTGGCGCAAATCAAAAATCAACAGCCGCGCAGATTTACGGGGTGCAATTTGTTTTGCGCTTGCCAGTAGCTGCGAATGGCTTGCGCATTGGGCGCGGTGCGTGAGTAATTCAACGCGATCATGCCAATGGCGCGCTCGTCGGTTGTCACTCGGCTGTTTTGCCATTTTGTAAAAATAAACGCAGTCCGCTCAAGTGGGTAGCGATTCATGTCTTCGATATCAATGCCATAAATCACGTTAGCGCCAATCAGCGGCTTATTGATATTTGCGTCAGATTCGAGCAGCCATGTTGGTTCGTTAAAGACGACGACATTGTCGGCATTAAGACCGCGCGTGATATCTAAGAAATGTTGCGCGATATTGCGACGGCGCAGCGGGGTGATGTTTTCGATGCTTTGAATGGGGTCAATCCACACGCCGCCATAGCTATTAAAGTAAGTCAGCAACTCGCGCAGCCACTCATCAATCTCATCAAAGTCGGCGTTGTTGGCTTTTTCGCTAATCTTGTTTTGCGACAAGATCACCAGCATGCCAAGCTCATTCGCGCGTTTGACAAACGGGATGAGCGCCGTTGGCGTGAAGCTCGGTGTCAATTCATTGCGCGACACGGCAAGACGCACAACGCGCGCACCGTCTGCCGCGAGATTCTCCAGCGTCGTGTCAATGGATACGCCTTGCTTTTGCATCTCCGTCAGCGTCGGTAGATTTGCGCCGTGCAGCACAACGCTATCACCGCGCGAGTTTTTGATGCTGTTGCCTTCGATGTGCAGCTTGCAAAATGCCGCGCCTCTTGATGCTGTAGGTTGCGGTGAAGCAGCCGGCGTCGCATAACTGCATGCTGCCAATGCCAGCGTCAAAAGTAAGATCGCAAATATTTTCATTCCACCGTCACACTCTTGGCAAGGTTGCGCGGCTGATCTACATCACAGCCGCGACGCACCGCCATCTGATATGCCAGTCGCTGCATCGGGATCGCCGTCAGCACCGGTGTCAGTAGCGGATGCGCTGGCGGCACGCTAATCACATGATCGGCTTTTTTGCGAATGTCGTCGTCGCCCTCCGTCGCAATCGCAATGACGATGC
>CAZVQE010000208.1:2981-5064 GCA_964628875.1 uncultured Anaerolineae bacterium | reverse complement strand
CACGCCAGTCAAATTAGTGTCCATGATGCGCTGCCACATCGCCATATCGGTGCGTTTGAGCGGAGCGCTCTCGGCGATGCCTGCGTTGGCGATCAGCATATCAATCGCGCCATGCGCATCTCTCGCGCGTGCAAACGCTTCGCGCACTGAGATCTCATTTGTCACGTCTATTTGAATGGCGCGTGTTGAAGTGAGCGCGGCAAGCTCGTCGGATTTTTGCGTTAGGCGCGTCATATCGCGCCCCATCAGCGATAGTGTCGCGCCGCGCTCTGCAAATGCCTGCGCGATAGCGGCGCCGATGCCACGCGCCGCACCTGTAATTACAACGTGCTTACCTGTAAAGTCATCCATTGGCTTCTGGCACCTCTTGCTGTTGAGCGCGCGCAAGGTTGCGATAAAGCTGATCGCGCCCGCTCAGATATTGCGGCGACCAATCTAAGCCTGATTCACCGCGATAGCTGAGCTGTGCCGCGGCATGCAACGTCCAATAAGGATTGGCGAGGTGCGGGCGCGCAATGGCGCACAGATCGGCGCGACCGGCGGCGATGATGCTATTGACATGATCTGGCTCATAGATCGCGCCGACCGCCATCGTAGCGACACCGACTTCGTTGCGAATGCGATCCGCAAATGGCGTCTGATACATGCGCCCATAGACAGGCTTTGCCGCGCGCGTGGTTTGCCCGCTCGACACGTCTATCAAATCCGCGCCCGCCGCCTTGAACAGTCGCGCAATTTGCACAGCGTCGTCGGCAGTGTTGCCGCCCGCCGCCCAATCATGCGCCGAGATACGCACAGACATCGGTTTGTCGTTGCCCCACGCGGCGCGCATCGCAGTAAACACTTCGATTGGGTAGCGACAGCGATTCTCAACACTGCCGCCAAACTCATCGGTACGTGTGTTGGTCAGTGGGCTGATAAACGACGACAACAAGTAGCCGTGTGCGCAGTGCAACTCAAGCCAATCAAAGCCACATTCCACCGCAGCGCGCGTCGCCCGCACAAAATCATCTTTGACGCGTTGCATATCCTCGTGCGTCATCGCGCGCGGGGTTTGGTTGTTTGGTCCATATGGAATGGCTGATGCGGCGATCAAGGGCCAGTTGCCTTCTTTGAGTGGCTCATCTGATTCTTGCCAACCGATCTGCGTTGAGCCTTTGGGTCCGGCGTGACCGAGTTGCAGTCCGATCTTTGCGCTGGTGCGTTGATGTACATACGCGACGATGCGCGTCCATGCTTGCGTATGCTCGGGCGTATACATGCCGGCGCATGCGGGGGTGATGCGTCCGTCCGCTGAGGGCGCGGTCATCTCGGTAAACACGAGCGCCGCTCCGCCATGCGCACGACTGCCGATATGCACGAGATAGTAATCGTCGGGCGCGCCATTTACACACGAGTATTGCGCCATCGGCGAGACGACCACGCGATTTTTGAGCGTGAGATTGCGCAGTGTAAATGGCGTAAACATCGGCGGCACGGCTTTCTTTGCGTTCGCGCCCAAGCCGCTGAGTTGCATGACGTGGCGCTCGATTTGCTCGACGTATTTTGCGTCGCGCGTGCGCAGGTTTTCGTGGCTGATGCGTTGGCTGCGCGTCAGCATGCTATAGGCAAATTGATCTGCGTCGAGTGATGTGTGCAGGTCAACGTTTTCAAACCATTCCGTGCTGTTGCGCGCTGAGTTTTGGATTTTGAGCACATCCACGCGGCGAATGCTCTCGTAGTCCGTCAACGCTGCAGCCAACGAGGCAGCGTCATGCGTGTTGTGTTTTGTCATTTGTCGCACTAACTCAATGCCATCTTCAAAGGCGAGCTTGGTGCCGCTGCCAATCGAAAAGTGCGCCGTGTGCGCGGCATCGCCCATTAGCACGACCGGTGTGCGTCCGTTGTGATGCACCCATCGTTCGCACACGATGCGGTTAAATTTGATCCATTGCGCGCTGCCGCGTAGATGCGCGGCGTTTGAGATGAGCGGGTTGCCATCCAGATATTTGGCAAATAGCTTTTCGCAAAAGGTGATGCTGTCCTCTTTGCTCATCTGATCTATGCCCGCGCGCAGCCACACTTCTTCGGGCGCTTCGACGAT
>CAZVQE010000208.1:0-2881 GCA_964628875.1 uncultured Anaerolineae bacterium | reverse complement strand
TCTTGCAAAATCAAGTTGAGGTGTTTGCGTCCGATGCCGCAAAAGCCGTGACCGCCGCTGCGGATGACGCGCCCTTTGTAATGCACTTCGATGTCGTCCCAATGATTAAATGCGTCCGAAATGCGGTCATGGCTTGGCTTATCGGCGGCTTCGAGATTACCGAGCGTCTGATCCGAAAACACAACGCCCCAGCCAAAAGTGTCATCGGCGCGGTTGCGCTCAATCACTGTGACATCAAAATTTGGAAACTGCTTTTTGACGAGCAGCGCGAAATACAATCCGGCGGGGCCGCCACCTATACAACAAATGCGCATAAAAATATTATACACAAATAATTCGTGTGTGAAATATCAATGTTTGATGTATAAGCATAGATATTGATAAGTCGCGTTGAACTCGCCATACAATTTGATGTTGTGAGGAGTTCGAGGTCTCGTCGCCGCGACCATTCATTTTCATTAGCAACGCGCGTATTCTTTGGCGCGTTGTTGGTGATCTTTGGCGTGGCGAGCAATTTGCTGCTGCCAAGATTAATCAATACACGAACCGCGCAGATTCGCCAATTGCCACTCGCCACAGCCACGTCACTCGCAAACCTACCGCTTGGCGCACGCGTTGTCATAGAGGGCAAAATTAGTCCGACTCAACCCACGCGCTTCAGGCAGTTTGTGGCGTTTGTGCGCGAGCAAATTAGCTCGCAACGCGCAAACCGCTCCTACTGGATTGAGATTGGTCGCTCCACGCCACCGCTGCAGATCAATGCTGCAGATGGCGCTGTGCGCATCAGCAACGACAATTACGATTTGCAAACCACATCCGAAGTATGGGAAGACACCGTGCAACAAACCCAAACGCGACAACGCTATGTTGGTTTCAAGCCGGGAAGCGAAGTCGTAGCAGTAGGGCGGGTTGAGCGCTCACCATCTGGCACGCAGATTTATGCTGAGTTTGTCGCGGCTGGCACGCGCGCCGAATACTCTGAATCACAAGATCAAACGGTCATCGTCTTGCGCATCATCGGTATCGTCGTCGCATTTTTGGGGCTATGGGTGTTGTGGCTCGTGGTGCGCGATCTTGGGTGAGCCGATGTTGCGATCTCGACGTGCATGGGTTGTGCTGGCGTTTGTGTTAATTGCATTTGTCGTGTGGCGACTTGCACCGATAGTGGCACGAGCGTATCGCAGTGAATCGAACTGGCGCGAGATCAACGCACGCGGTGTATTGCGCATCGGCATTGACGTGGGCCAACGCCCCTTTACGATGATGGATGCGACTGGATGGCATGGCATGGATGCGGACATCGCGCGCGAGGTGGCGTCGCGTTTGCACTTGCAGATTCAAACCGATAACGTCGGATACGACGCCATGTACGACGCCATTCAACAAAAGCGCGTAGATATCGGCGTGTCTGCGCTCGTGCCAGATAGTTGGCGCACTCAGGACTTTGCATATAGCGACGCGTATTTTGAGAATGGCTTTCGTTTGGTCGGCGGCGCGTCGCGCAATGTTGATCTGCGACAACAGCGCGTGGCTGTCGCGCTCGGTAGCGACGCGGATCGCTGGCTACGCACTCAGCAACGCAGCGATGCGAGCATCACGCGCATCAATACAGATGACGACGCGCAAACGCTGGATTTACTTTCACGCGGTGACGCGGATGTTGCGCTGATCTCGCGGCTGACGCCGATTCCATTCACAAACAACACTGTCGTCCGCGATCTGCCGCAATATAACTACGCCATCGCTGTGCGCGCAGATCAGTTGCGTCTGCTCAGCGCAATTGATCAGACGCTGCGCGATATGCGCGCAGATGGCACGTTGCGCAAGATCATTGCTCACTGGGCGCCAGATTGACATTGACGACATTCATGGCTTTTTCTATGCCATCGCGCAGCCAGCGCTCGATGCCATCAATCGCGCGATCATAGGTCTCGTTCATCTCGATTTTTTCGGACGAGGTGAATGGCTGAAGCACGTACGCGGCGCTGTCCATTCTGCCGGGCGGTCTGCCGATGCCAACGCGCAATCGCGGAAAATCTTGACCGCCCATGCGCGTGATGATGGATTTGATGCCATTGTGTCCGCCTGCGCTGCCGCTCGGTCGCATGCGTAGTCGCCCTTGCGGCAGATCAAGTTCGTCGTACACGATCAGCACATCTTGCAATTCGCATTTGTAATACTTCGCAGTTGGCGCGATGCACTCGCCGCTTACATTCATAAAGGTTTGCGGTTTGATGAGGATCACACGTTGATCGGCGATTGAGCCGAGCGCAGCGATGCCACGATTGAGCATCTTGTCAAATCGCAGTCTGTGTTTTTCGGCGAGGCGATCAAGCAACTGAAACCCGACATTGTGGCGTGTGTTGGCGTATTGTTTGCCCGGGTTGCCGAGACCGGCGATCAGCCGCCAACGCGCTGGGTTTTGCGCATCAGCGTCCATAGTCAATCCGATCTTTGCGTGCTGCGCGGATTGCGCCGCCGACAAATTTTTTGATCAGCAGATACACGCCAAATGCGATAAGCGCATACGCGACGTAGCGCACGCCACGCTGAAAACCGCTCGCTGCGTCGGAGATGATCTTGCCGAGATCAAAGCCACTACTAGTGGTTGTGCTGTTTGCTGTTGTAGTTGATGCGGTTGAATTGGTCGCGCCGCTGTTGGCGGTAGTCGGCGAAGTGAGCGTGTTTGAGATGCTGACGTTGCCGACGATAAATTCACCTGTGATGGTGTTATCGGCATTAAACACCTGCAATCTCAGCGCGTACGTACTATCGCTGATGGGGCGTGTATTCCACACGGCGAGGGTGCCATTGTCCACCATCTGCACGTCGCCTGCGATGACCGTCCAGCTCGCGCGGCGTGGCTCATTGGCATATGCAA
>CAZVQE010000207.1:0-5073 GCA_964628875.1 uncultured Anaerolineae bacterium | reverse complement strand
TGATGTGCCGTTGGGTCTGCCAACGCAAAACTATGAGTATGAGTGGATTTTGCGCGGCTCAAATAGCGGCGACGTCGAGCGTGTCGTGATGCCTGCGCCCGCGTCAGATGTGACGTGTTGCCTCAGACGTGCGACGGTGGCGACTGCATCTCAAATGTTGCTGTCAGCCAATCTGCCGACCGCGTTGCATATCGGCGATGTCTTGCCCATTGCGCTGACATGGAACGCAGCCGCTAACTCAAACTGGACGCAAACGATTGAGTTGCTGCCCATTGTCGGCGCGCGACCCATTCAACAAAGCCAGCAACGCATACAGGTCGGCGCCTCCGACAACGGCGCATATCGCACGCTCCAGTCGCTGCAATTGCCGCCGACGCTCGGGGCGGGTTGGTATCGTCTTGCCGTACAACGCACTGATGGTCAACAAGACTTACATATGCTCGGCATGATCCACATTGAGGACTATGCGCCTCAGACCGCTGACATTCCGATTCCACAACAGCTAAACGCCCAAGTGGGTGAATTTGCGCTGTTGGGACATGATCTGGTGAATCGCACTTGGCGCGCAGGTGACAAAATCAATTTCAATCTTGTTTGGCAGCTCAACAAAAAGACTTCGCGCGAAGGTGTGTTTTTTGTGCATGTCATCGGTGCAGATGGCAAGCCGATTTTGCAACGTGACGCAGCACCGTTTAATGGCGCGCGCTCGACAGTGACTTTTCGCGTTGGCGACCACTACGCGGATAGTTATACATTTACTGTGCCAGCCGACGCGCCGCGCGGCAAATATACGCTGTATGCCGGTATCTACAATCGCACGGATGTGACGCGTTGGGCGGCGGCTCAAGACGGGCAACCTGCGCGTGACGATTTGATTGTGATTGCTGAGATTGAGGTGCAATAGCCGCACGCCCAATATATATTTATCTGAGAATTTGCTGAGCTATACTCATTTTTTTATTGAGCCGCGAATGCGCAATTCGCGCTCTTTTTTATACAAAAGGGAGTAACTATGCAAGGATTGATGACGGTTCTTCAAGAAGGCTTGCGATATCGCGGCAAGCAAAATCAGTGGATGTGGATCGCGCATCGCGTCGCAGGATTGGGCGTGTTGGTGTTTTTGGTGTTACACGTGTTTGGCATGAGCATGGCGTTTTTTAATCCGCCGATTCACGAGCTGATGCTTGAGACCTACAAGACGCCACTATTTTCTATTGGTGAATTGGCGCTCGCGGCATGCCTCATTTTTCACTCGATCAATGGCACGCGCATCGCATTACTCGAACTCAAGCCAGAGTGGTGGGACAACCAAGAAGCCGCCACGCGCTGGTCGCTCATCATCACTGCCATCGTCGGTTTGCCAACCATCGCCATCATGGCATATAAGTCACTTTCACATTTCATGGGCTAATTCACATGACGACGCAATCCTATAAACCCGGACTCACTCGCCGCGCGCTCAAGCCCATGCCACAAGCCGAAAATAGTTTCGAGCGCTTGGCATGGGTGTTTATGCGCTACAGCGGCTTGATCCTTGTCTTGTTGGTGCTGAGCCATTTTTGGATGCAGCACATCATCGTCGGCACTCACAACATCACCGTGTTTGACACCGAGCTGCGCTGGGGTGTCAATGGCAAGCCCGTCACGATTGAGAATGTGTTTTGGCGCGTGTATTACGCTGTGATTTTGATGTTGGCGATGCTGCATGGGTTGAATGGCTTTCGCCAAGTTGCGTTTGATTATTTGAATCAACGCGGCATTTATCGCAGCATCATGTTGCTTGCAACGGCTGTCGTCGGCATCATTACTGTGCTTGGCATGATCGCGTTGTTCTTTGGCGCGACGATTGTTACGAAATAAATTAGAGAATCTTATGGCTCAACATCACGAATTTGAAGCGCTTGTGGTCGGCGCAGGTGGCGCCGGATTAATGGCAGCTCTATTTGCCAGCAAGTCCGCCAAAACCGCCGTCATCAGCAAGCTGTATCCGACGCGCTCACACACAGGCGCCGCCCAAGGTGGCATCAGCGCCGCGCTTGGCAACCTCGAACCCGATAAATGGGAGTGGCACGCTTATGACACCGTCAAAGGTGGCGACTTTTTGTGCGACCAAGATGCGGTAGATATCTTGTGCCGCGACGCTGTGCAGGCGGTCATTGACCTCGAACACATGGGGTTGCCATTTGACCGCACGCCTGAGGGCAAGATCAGTCAGCGCCGATTTGGTGGTCACAGCAACAATGAAACCAAGAAGCCAGTTATGCGCGCGTGTCACGCGGCTGACCGCACCGGTCACATGATCTTGCAGACGCTGTATCAGCAATGCATCAAAAACGAAGTCAATTTCTTTGACGAGTTTCAGATGATTGACTTGCTGATTGAGAATGGCAAATGCAACGGCGTAGTCGCTGTGGAATTGCGCACGGGCGAATTGCATGTTTTTCATAGCAAAGCCACAATGCTCGCCACCGGCGGCTACGGCAAGATGTGGAAGGTGACCTCAAACGCGCACTCGCTGACCGGTGATGGTCCTGCAGCCGTGTTGCGACGCGGGTTGCCGTTGGAGGACATGGAGTTCTTCCAATTCCACCCGACAGGACTCTATAAGCTCGGCATCTTGTTGAGCGAAGGCGCGCGCGGCGAGGGCGCTGTGTTTATCAATGGCAAAGGCGAGCGCTTTATGGAGCGCTACGCACCGACGATGAAAGACCTAGCCAGCCGCGACGTGTGCAGCCGCTCGATCTATAAAGAGGTGCGCGCAGGCAACGGCGTAGATGGCAAAGACTATGTGTATCTCGATTGCCGACCGGATCAGATCAACAAATACTTTGAAAAAGATGGCAACCCCAAGCGCGTAGATGCGCACTATCTCGAGCAACGCTTGCCAGACATTTTTGATTTTGCGCGCGTGTATCAGGGCGCGGATCCGATCACTGCTCCAGTTGCCATTCAACCGACCGCGCACTATGCGATGGGCGGCGTGCCCACCGATAACGATGGGCGTGTGTTGGCAAATGAAAATGGCGCTATCGTCGAAGGCTTGTATGCTGCGGGCGAGGTCGCCTGCGTCAGCGTGCATGGCGCCAATCGCCTCGGCACAAACTCACTTGTGGATCTCGTGGTGTTTGGCAAACGCGGTGGCATTGCTATGGCGGAGTATTGCAAAAACGCCAGCTTGAGACCCATTCAAAAAGACAGCGCGCACAAAAACGCGCAAGCACAACTCGATGGCATCCGCAACAACAGCGGCAAAGAGAAACCGGGCGCGTTGCGCAAAGAGCTGCAGCAGATGATGGATGACAATGTCGGCGTGTTTCGCACGGGCGAAGGTCTGCAAAGCGCCATGAACAAACTTGTTGAGCTACAGGCGCGCTTTAAGAATGTGGCGATCGAAGACAAAGGCATGAAGTGGAACACCGATCTGACTGAAGCGTGGGAACTCGGATGTCTTATTGACCTTGCGCAGACTGTGGCTGCCGCAGCGCACGACCGCAAAGAGTCGCGCGGCGGTCATTACCGCGAGGATTACCCTGATCGTGATGATGTCAATTTCCTCAAGCACTCGATGGTGTCGAGCGACAGCGGCAAACTGCGCATCGCGCACAAGCCCGTCGTCATCACCAAGTATCAACCGACCGAACGCAAATACTAAAAAATTGCCATGAAAGTAAAACTCAAAATCAAGCGATTTAATCCAGAGAGTGACCCAAAACCATATTGGAAGGAATACGAGGTAGATGTCGAGCCTAAGGATCGCGTGTTGGATGCGTTGCACGAAGTGAAATGGAAACTCGATGGCACATTGGCACTGCGCCGCAGTTGCGGTCACGCGGTGTGCGGCAGCGATGCTATGCGCATCAATGGACGCAACCGCCTTGCCTGCAAAGTGCTATGTGACAACGAAATGAAAACCGGCAATGGTGTGATTACAGTTGAGCCGATTTTAGGGTTGCCCGTGATCAAAGACATGATCGTGGATATGGAGCCATTCTTTGCGCACTATCGCTCGATCATGCCGTTTTTGATCAACGATTCGCCATTGCCTGAGAATGGACGTGAGCGCCTGCAATCGCCCGAAGACCGCGCGCGATTTGATGAAACGACAAAGTGTATTCTCTGCGCATGCTGCACGACGAGCTGTCCGTCATTTTGGGCGCGTGGGCAGTATGTCGGACCTGCCGCGATTGTGCAGGCACACCGCTTTATCTTTGACACACGCGATGAGGCGGCTGAGCAACGCTTGGCGGTGTTGGATGATGCGGATGGCATTTGGCGCTGCCGCACTGTGTTCAATTGCACCGATGCCTGCCCGCGCGACATCAAAGTCACCAAAGCTATTGGCGAGGTCAAAGAAGTTTTGCACACGGGTGTGATTTGATTTTGTCTGATTGCGCATTTTTGTAGGGGCAGTTCTCAGAGCTGCCCTTATTTTTTTGAATCGAGCCTGCGGGAGCGCTAGATGTCAAAATGATACGCTTTATTGCGAACGGCGCACTTTGCGCGCAAGTAAGGAATCCCCGCGCCGTTACTTTAAAGAGATTTCTCGCTTGCGCATTCCATGCGCCGCTCGAAATGACAAACCATCTCGATATAATCACTTGCATAGTTTTAACTAGTACGAGGAATTACAAAACAACATGTCTTCAATCATAACTCCCGGTAATTTGCGAAGTGGCGGCTCACGCAATCAAGCGCCTGTGCAAGTTGTTGACGTTGGCAGAGAACCGGCGTTGAAATCAGCGTTTTTGTCTGGGCGCATCACAAATCTTGCAGCGCCGTTTATTTATCACGATCCGAGCAAGGAGATCGCATTTATCTTGATGCCGATGGAGCTGAACCTGCGCAACGAGGATCAACAAAAGGTCATCGGTCAGCTCACGCAGGTTGTCATGCGGGGCTTGCCGGCTGATGCACCAAAGGCGTATCTATTGCAGCCCAAGTCATTCTTTACGATGCAATCGCTCATGGAAGCCATTCTCGAAAAAGATGGCGTGACACCTGAGATGTTGCAAGCAGAGCGCGAGAAGAGTGACCTTTTGCGCGATCTCATTCGCACGACCGATGAGGGCGCGC
>CAZVQE010000206.1:0-5083 GCA_964628875.1 uncultured Anaerolineae bacterium | reverse complement strand
GCGACCCGATTGTCAACACAAATGAAAACTCGATCCGCCAAGTCATCGTCGCCAATGTTGATCTGGTTGTATTTGTGTGCGCCTGCGCCAAGCCGCAGTTTAACGCGCGCATGCTCGACCGCTATCTGGTCGGCGCGGAATCGCAGCAACTGCCAATTTTGATTTGCGCCAATAAGACGGACCTGGTCGGCGATGAGGCTGCGCGCGCGATGTTTGAGAATTACACGCGCATCGGCTATCGCGTGGTGTTTACCAGCGTCAAACACGAGCAAGGCATCGCCGAGCTGCGCGAGCATCTGCATGGCAAGGTCAGCGTGATGACTGGCAAGAGCGGCGTCGGCAAAAGTAGCCTGCTCAACGCGCTCAAACCCGGGCTGGCGCAAGAGGTTGGCGTCATCAGCAGCGCCATTCAAAAAGGCAAACATACAACGGTCGTGCCGGAGCTATTTGCGCTCGACACGCAGAGCTGGCTCGCGGACACACCGGGCTTGCGCGCCTACAGTGTGTGGGATGTAGATGCTGAGCGACTGGATGAGTTTTTTGTTGAGCTGCGCGACTATATCGGCAAATGCGAATTTTCGAATTGCACGCACACGCACGAGCCAAATTGTGGCGTGCGTGCGGCGGTCGAGCATGGGGAGATCAGCGCCAAGCGCTATGACTCCTACTGCCGTCTACGCGAGGAGCTAGAGCGCGAACAAACTTGGTGATTGACCATTGAGACATTGACGATTTTTAACAGGGATTCTTCACTTCGCTGCGCTTCGTTCAGAATGACATTCGTGGTTTTCTTCGCTTATTCAGATTCTGGGTTATTAAGTAACAATGGTCAATGACTCAATCGCTCAATGGTAAATTGCAGCTATGCGGAGTCTCATCACGCGCGGCAAACAAGATGTGCGCAAGACGCTCGACCGTCGCACACGCGAACTCAACACCATTCGTGAGATTTTTCACGATATCAACGCAACCGCCGATTTGCGCTCGATCCTCGAAGGTATCACAAAATCTACGACACGCGCACTTGAGGCAGATTCTTGTTCGATTTATCTACTAGAGCCAGCGTCACAACGCCTCATTCTCAAAGCGACGACGGGTTTATATCCGGACGCAGTAGATCACGCGTTTTTGCAAATGGGGCAAGGGCTGACCGGTTGGTCTGCCGAAAATCGAGTAGCCATTGCAGTCAAAGATGCATGGCATGACAAGCGTTTTTTTCAAGTGCCAAATACGCGCGAAAAGCCATTCACCTCACTGATGAGCTCGCCGCTACTCAGTCAGGATCGCGTGATTGGCGCGATTAATGTGCAGACACTGGCGCCACGCGAATGGAGCGAGGGCGATGTCGAATTTTTGGAGATCATCGCTGATGTGGTCGCGGGCGTCCTCGAACGCGCCATTCTCAGCGAGCAAACCGAACGGCGCATGATGGATCTCTCGGCAGTGGCGGAGGTCAGCAAAGCTGTAATCGCACCGTCGTATCTGGATGAGACGCTGCGTGTGGTGACGCAGATGGCAGCGGGTGCGCTCAAGGCGCGGCGTTGCTCGCTGCTATTGCTGGATGAGGTCGAGCGTAAATACACGCAACGCGCGGCGTATGACGCGAAAACGCAAAATCTGCGCGAGCCAAGCTGGAGCATTAACAAGCCGCCCATTGAAAATGCGATTGATCTTAATAGCGGTCCGACGATGGTGTTGCGACCTGCTCAAAACTTGATTGAGCGAATGGCGCACTGGGCGAGCGAGCAACAATTTGCTGCATTTTTGTGCGTGCCGTTGCAGATCAACAATCGTGTGATTGGTCTGATGAATGTATGGTCGGAATTTGAGCAACCTTTCCAGGACGATCAAGTGCAACTGTGTAAGACGTTGGCAAATCAGATTGCACTGGCGATTGAGAATGCGTATCTGGTCGGCAACGCGGCGATTGTCAAAGAGATGAATCACCGTGTGAAAAACAATTTGCAAAAAGTGGTGATGTTATTGCAATTGCAACTCGCAGATGACAAGAGCCAACTCAGCGCGCGAGATGTATTGCACGAAAGTATCAACCGCATTATGAGCATCGCGGCGGTGCATGATGCATTGGCACAAGAGGGATTTAGGCTGGTGGATGTGGCTGATCTCGTGCGGCGTGTGACACAACTCGTGCATGCCAATATGGCGCGCCCCGATCAACACCTTGAGATTGAGGTGAATGGCGACTCACTCAAACTACCCGCGCGCGCGGCAACCGCGATTGCGCTGGTGGTCAACGAACTCGTGCAAAACGCGATGGAACATGCGTTTGTCGGGCGCAGCGAAGGCAAAATCAGCGTCAGGCTGCGCGATGAACATGGCAACTTTGTGATCGAGGTGCGTGATGATGGGCGTGGCAGCGCGGCGCTGCGCAATGGTCAGCGTCCGCAAAGTCTGGGGCTCAACATTGTAGATACGCTCGTCAAAGACGATTTGCGTGGCACCTTTGAGCTAAATCACGATGCGCAAGGAAGCGTAGCCACCGTGACTGCGCCAATCAGTTTCAGCTAAGTTAGTGGCGCACGATCAATGTTGGACAAGCGCGCCATCGCGCAAATGAAAAGTGCGATCGGCGATGCCAATCATTTCTTCGCTGTGCGTAACCATGACAAGGTTGCGATTCGCCCGACGCGTGAGCCGGTCGAGCAACTCGATGACATGCGCGCCTGTATCGGAGTCTAGGTTGCCGGTGGGTTCGTCTGCTAATACAACACTTGGATCATTCATAAGCGCGCGCGCGATAGCAACGCGCTGCTGCTCGCCACCGCTGAGGCGATCGGGCGACGCGTGTATACGGTGCATGAGTCCGACTTCTGCGATTAATTGCTCGGCGCGCAATTGGATTTTCTTTCGAGGCGCATCATTTAATTCTGCGGGCAAAGTCACATTCTCCAAGACACTCAGCGTCGGGATCAAATTAAATGCTTGAAAGATAAAGCCGATGTTTTTGCGGCGAAACAATGTGCGCTGTGTATCGGTGAGGCGATTGATGTAGACGTCTTGCACAAAGACATCGCCGCTGGTCGGGTCATCAATGCCGGCGATCAGATTGAGCAGCGTGCTTTTGCCGCTGCCGCTTTTGCCAAGCAGCACGATCATCTCGCCTTTTGCAAATTCGATTGACACATCATGCAAGATGACGCGCGGTTGACTGGCTTCGATGTACGACTTGGTGACGTGGCTGAGTCGGATCATGCAAATGAGATTGTAAGCCGCTGAGCGCTCAGTTTATAATGCGCGTCTCATTGGGCGGTTAGCTCAGTTGGTTAGAGCGTTTGTTTTACACACAAAAGGTCACAGGTTCGAGCCCTGTACTGCCCATCAAAAAAGCGGAGTTTTTACTCCGCTTTTTGCATTTAGACGCCGCTACCTAACAACGTAATTTTGTTACGCCCTTCGCGCACAAACTCGGTGGCGTTGCAACAATCCACAATCGCTTTTGCATTTTTTGCTACGAATGTGTAATCTACGCTGCGGTGACCCGTCGTGATAATGACGCAGTCGGCTGAGCGCAACATCTCGGGCGTGAGCGCTTGTGATTGCATCGTCACTTTTTCGGGGTGAAATACATCGCCGCCGATGTGAAACGTCGGGACGTACGGATCATGATAGGTCACATTTGCGCCGCGCTTGTTGAGCAATTCGATCACACGTTCGGCAGGCGAGTTGCGCGCGTCGTCTATGTCGCGCTTGAATGACACGCCGAGGATCAAGACCTTTGCCCCGCGCACAGCAGTGTGATTGTCGCTCAATGCGCGCTCTGTAAGGTCAACAACGTGGAAGGGCATAGACTGATTCACCTCAGCTGCCAACTCGATAAAGCGCGTATAAAAATCATACTCACGCGCCTTCCATGACAAATAATATGGATCAACGCCGATGCAGTGTCCGCCGACGCCAGCGCTGGGCGTAAATGCCATAAAGCCATACGGTTTTGTGCGAGCAGCGTTAATTACTTCCCACATGTCAATGTGCATGCGTTCGCACAAACGCGCGAGCTCATTCACCAAAGCGATATTGACCGAGCGAAAAATGTTTTCAAGCAATTTGGTCATCTCAGCGGCGCGCGGTGATGAGACGGGATGCACAGGCGCGCCGATCTTGGCAAGCAATGCCGCAGCGCGCTCGGTGGCTTGCGGCGTTAGTCCACCGACAACCTTTGGCGTGTTGGTCACTGTAAAGTCAGTGCGACCCGGGTCAATGCGCTCGGGTGAAAACGCAAGGTCAAAATCCACGCCCGCTTTCATACCCGTTCGCTCAAGCACGGGCTGCACGATCTCCTCTGTGGTGCCCGGATAGGTTGTGCTTTGTAGCACGATCAATTGACCGCGTTGTAGTCGCGGTTGAATGGATTGTGCGGCGCTCTCGATAAATGACAGGTCGGGCGCGCGCATCGCATCGTATGGCGTGGGCACGCAAATAAATATGACATCGCGATCTTTGAGCATCTCATAGTCAGACGTAGCAACAAAGATATGCTCTTTGACACTGTGCGCGACATCGGTCGTCGCCACATCGGGTATGTAACTGACACCTGCGTTGAGTTGTTGTACTTTGCGTGTGTCTAAATCAACGCCCACTACGTGACATCCTGCTTTGGCGAATGAGATTGCCAGCGGCAAGCCGACGTAACCTAATCCGATGATAGCTACTTTTTGATCGTCTCTTCGGTTATTAATTTCCAAGGTCCAAACTCCATAAACCACAACATGTACAGGGCAATCGCAAATACACAAGCGCACACCAAATATGCTGTTGTAGGTTCAAATTGTGAAATAAGCAGCGCCATTATCCCAAATGCGCCGCTAACAATGTATAGCATCATGACCGATTCACGTTTTGTAAATCCGTGGTAGGTGATGCGATGCGAGGTGTGATCTTTGCCGGGAGTGGTTAATGGGTTTAGCCCGCGCCGCAATCTTGAAATCACCACAAGCGTTGTATCAAAGATAGGCAACCCCAATAGCGCCAAAGGCACCAACCAAGACACCGTTGGCGATTGCGCAAAACGCAATTTGATAGCAAGACACGCGAGCAAAAAGCCAAGAAACATACTGCCGGAGTC
>CAZVQE010000205.1:0-5114 GCA_964628875.1 uncultured Anaerolineae bacterium | reverse complement strand
CCAACATTCAACGCACCATAGGCAAACCACGCCACACGCTCATCGCCACGCGGGCGCTCCCGCGACAGCGGCGGAAACATCCACAACGCCACACCGCCAATAAGCTGCGTGATCCATCCAACCGCAACCAGATGATAAAACGCGTAATGCCATGCGTTGATACGCGCGTCGAGATTAAGCGCTTGATTGATGAGCAAGATCGCGCCGAGCAAAAATGCGGCGCACAGATTGACTAACGCCGTCTTGATAAAAAATCGGGCTTGCGGATACATGATTCATTCGCGCACCAGTGCGTTGAGCAGACGCGGCAAAACTTTTTGTGACTCAACCACGATGACTTCGACTTGCTCTTCATGATACAGCGTGGTGCAAACGAGACGATAGACGCCCGGCGTGCGAAAGCGTTGGCGATAGGTTTGTTCAGATTCCAGCTTAAAGGGTCCGACGCGAATCGGAAACCCGTCTTCGTTGCGAATCACCAGTGTGTCTAGCTCGCCGATCACCAGTCGAATCGAACGCGGCAACATGACATTATCTTGACCCACCGCTTGCAAATACGCCGTGCCTCTCGGCACAACAAATAGCACATCATGCTCAGCCGTGTTGATGCGCTCGTAGCGCCACGCTCCAAGATAAGCCAATGCCAACACAAGCATCGGCAACGCGATCCACAGCCATCTTGCGCGCGCGCGTGTTGCAGGTGTCTTTGTCACAACGGTCATGATTCGCGCAATAACACGCGCACATCATTTAGCACATCGCTGCTCGGCGCGCCAAATGGGATCACCTCGCGCAGCAAGCCGCGACGATCAATCATATAGATAAATGACGAATGATCCATGCTGTAGCCACCGTTATCGCCGTAGTCGCGTCGCACGGCTTTGACCTGATACGCGTCCAACGCGCGCTTGATCTCGAGCTGATTGCCACTCAGTCCCAAAAAGCTCACATCAAAATGCGCGATGTAATTGCCGAGCGTCTGTGGCGTGTCACGCGCCGGATCTACCGTGACAAATACTACGCGTAGATCGCGTTGCTCGGTTGCGCTTAGTTGGCGTTTGACGGTTGCGACTTCGGCGAGCGTAGTCGGGCATACATCAGGACACGATGTGTAGCCAAAAAACATCAGCACGACATTACCTTGTTGCTCCGCTAGGTTGAATCGCGCTCCACGCTGATCGGTGAGCTCAAGCGGCGGCGCAGCTCTAGCAGGCTCAAATGTGCCGCCGCGTAGGTATGCGCGACTACATGATGCAATCAATGCGGCAACACACATGGAAAATACGATCAGCTTTTTCATCAACAAATAAAATTTCCCTCGCGAGCCAAAGACGACCCGCGAGGGAGTAGGAGGGAAAGTAAGCTATTTCTTGGGCGGTGGCGGAGTGCCACTGCCGGCTTTGAATAGACCGAGCGCACCGCGTCCAACAAAATTAAATGCGTGCGTCACAATCGGATACAAGCCATCCTCTACCATCGCAAATTCGACGATTGCGCCTTGCGCTGGCGATAGGTCAACGGCTTGCGAGCCCCAATGCCCTTTGTTGTCGGGCGCCAAGCTCACGCCTTCTTTTATAACCGTGTCAAAGATCGTACCGACGATATGGAACGAGCTATCCATGCTAGGACCCGCATTCAACACAAATACACGCACACGTTTGTTGGTGTCAATCTGAATGGGGTTATCCGCATATTGGCTGGCAACGCCATTAAACATGACAAAGTCAGGCGAGGGTGCGCCCTGCGCGGCTTTGGTCAGGCTTGCGGGTTCACCCTGTGGTCCGAGATACCACTCGCTCTGCACGAGAGTAAATTCTTGATCTACGGGCGGCAGTCCTTCTTTTGGTTCGACGATGACCATGCCGTACATGCCATTGGCAATGTGATGTAGCGCGGGCGCAGTGCCGCAGTGATACATCCACACGCCTGCAAATTCCGCTTTCCACTCATACAGTTTTTCTTCGCCCGGATTAATTGAGGTCATCGCACCATTCCATGCGACTAGGCTTGAATGGAAGTCCACCGAGTGCGGCAAACGGCTCTCCTTTGGGTTTTTGAGATGGATACGCACTGTGTCGCCAACCTTGACACGGATAACCGGACCCGGCACCGTGCCACCAAATGTCCACACATCTTGCACAAATCCTTTTGCCACTGTCATTTTCTTTTCTTGAATGACGAGATCAATATCATGCACCGTGCCGCTCAAGATTTTTGGCGCTTTCGGGTTGTAGACCACTGGCGCGGGCGCTTTTGGATCGGGCAGCACGTCGGCAACTGCGGCCGGTCCGCCATGACTCTCTGCGGCGGCATCGGCGGCTTTGGCTTCGCCTTTGACCGAGACTGACCCAACCATGCCCGCTTCTTTGTGTCCGGGAATCGAACAACTAAACGTGAGCCCGCTTGCTGGCACCATCACATCACCTTCGACGGTTTTGCCCGCATCGGCGGACAACTTGGTGCCGTCCGGAAATGTAATGTCGTGAATGATCGTGCCCGTGTTGATGAGCTTGATCTTGTAATGACCGGCTTTATCTACCGTCACGTTGTTTGGCGTAAAACCAATGTCAATGCCTTTGATCTCGATGGTGCCAAGCACAGGTCCATCTACTTTTGACATGCCCGCAATAATGCTGGAAGCAGCCACAGCCACGGGTTTTGCTTCGGCGGCGGCTGGCTTTGCGGTGGGGCGCGCAGTCGGCTTGACGACAGGCTCAGCAGCAACCGCGCATGCCGCTAGCGCAGTCGCGGTCACCAGCGAAAACGTAATTGTTCGGATGGATATGTTCATAGATTGTCCTTTTGGGTAAAAATTGAATGAGGCGAATCAGAAACTAGGTGTGCAAACGCAATCACAAACGGGCGCTCAATCGCGTTGGTCAGGCAATAGCTCTCGCACACATCGCAATACGTGCACGCGTCAGGGTGTGTGACGACGGCAACGCCATTCACAATCTCAACAGCTGAGGTCGGACACAGCGCTACACAGTCACCACACGCGTTACACTTGAGGGTGTTAATATGCGGCAACACGCATTGCGTATGATCCGCTGACATGGCTGCCAGCTTATAAAAAATTTGTCGTCCGTGATATGACTTTTCTCACATCATGACCTATTCGCCCACCCGCTCCGACGACGCCATGCAGCGCATCCTCAGCGTCATGCAACCGATGGCAAAGTCGCTCAATATGCCGCCTGATTGGATACAGTTGCTGGCTGAATGTGTGCAGCTCCGACGTTGGACTACTGGTGAAATTTTGCAGATCGAAGGCGACGCGCCGCGCGCGATGTACATCATCTTGAGCGGGCGCATGAAGATCATCCGTATCTCTGCGCAAGGACGCGAGCAAGTGCTGCATGTCGCCGGACCCGGCGATCACGTCAATATGGTGCCGCTGATTGACGAAGGCCCCTGCCCCGCAACTGTGCAGACGCTGAGCGAGGTGGAGGCGCTTGTTTGCACACTAGACGCGTTTCAAAATTTGCTAAAGCAAGAGCCAAAACTCGCTCAAGTGATGATGAAAGATTTGGCGCGGCGACAGCGTCAACTCGTGCGGCTCGTAGATGACCTTGCGCTACACACAGTGCAGTCGCGCGTGGCGCGTTTGTTGTTGGAGCGCGCCGAGGCGTTGGAGCATGGTGAATCGGTCACACCGCTGACACAAAACGAAATGGCAAGCCGTGTCGGCACCGTGCGCGAAATGATCGCGCGCACACTCAAGACATTTGCCGATCTCGGCATCATCGAGGTAGATGCCGGACGCATCACCATCTTAGACCGCGCCCAGCTCGTGACACGCAGCGAAGAGTAATTTAAGCGCTGTAAATACAGCTCAGGTAGTGGCAAACATCGAACTAACGACAAAGCATGTCGCTGCGTCATGTTTTTAGCATTGTCATAGTTCATTGTGTGACAAATGTCATAGCCTCATTTGTGCGCCCTCCTTAGAATGAAATTGGCGCGTCTACCGTTAGGTGCGCCTATTGATTACATATACAGGAGGAAAATGTGTTAAGTAAATCGCAAGCCAAGACTTTTTTCTTGGCATTTACGCTTATTTGCTCATTGGTTTTTCTATGGCTCACGATTGATTCCATGGGCAAAATCCCGGCACAGACAAAATCGCAAAACCTGACGCCGCAGGTTATTGCGGGCAAACGCTTATGGGAGTCGAATAACTGTATGGGCTGCCATACCATTTTTGGCGAAGGCGCCTACTATGCGCCCGAGCTCACAAAAGTCGTAGATCGGCGCGGCGCAGAGTGGATCAAGTTATTTCTAAAAGATTCGCGCGCGATGTTTCCAAACGAGCGCAAAATGAATAAATACAACTTCACCCCTGAGCAAATTGATAATATCGTTGCATTTCTTTCATGGGCGGGTGAAGTTGATCTTAATGGGTTTCCCGCAAAACCGCCTTATCAAAATGCCAACGTCGCCAATGTGTCTTCATCGGCGCAGTTAGCCGCCGCCAATCAGCCCACCACATTCAAAAATATCTGCATCGCCTGTCACTCAGTCGCGGGGCAAGGTGGCAATGTTGGTCCAGCGCTTGACACCGTTTATCAGCGCATGGACAAACAGCAGGTTACTTCTTGGCTCAAAAATCCGCCCGCCGTCAAGCCCGGCACATTGATGCCAAAGTTGCCGTTGACAGATGCCGAGATCAATCAGCTCGCCGATTATTTGTTGAGCTTCGGAGGCAAATAATATGAAATTTCAATCTCAAAAAGTAGCCTATTGGTTTTACATTTCCGCGTTGGGTCTTTTTTCGTTGCAATTGGTTTATGGCTTCATCATGGGGTTTGCTCATATGGGCTACGACGTGCTAGCAGACATCATCCCATTTAACACTGCCCGCGCAGTGCATACCAATCTATTGGTGCTTTGGTTGCTGCTTGGGTTTATGGGGTCAGCTTACTTTGTGATTCCTGACGAGACAGATACTGAGCTCATAGCGCCCAAACTTGCCTATGTTCAATTGATCGCCGCGCTCGTAGTCGGGGTTATCGCCATCATCGGCTTTCACTTTAATTGGTGGGAAGGTCGTAAGTTTCTTGAAATACCTCGCGAGTTGGATTTTCTCGTTGTGGTTGATGTGTTGCTGTTCA
>CAZVQE010000204.1:0-5128 GCA_964628875.1 uncultured Anaerolineae bacterium | reverse complement strand
CCACTGTGCTACTCCCGCATTGCCACTACTGGCAGTGCCGACGGTCAGGGTCGAACTGACGACCCCACGATTTTCAGTCGTGTGCTCTACCGGCTGAGCTACATCGGCATTATAACGGATTTTTAACGAACAACTGCCGCATCAAACGGCTAAAAGAGTATACCACAGACCGATTTATTTAGCCTTCAACCAAGTAATCAAAAAAGAAAATGCCCGCCGTCCAAAACATGACGATGAAGCCAACCAATACACCCAGCCAAGAGCCAAATTCACCAAACGCAACGCTATCAACAAAGCCCGATGTGCTAATGACTGCCACAACCACAAGCGGCAGCGCCAGCGGCAATAACAAAATCGGCAAAAATACCTCGCGCGCGCGTGTGCTGAGCGCAATCGCGGCGATGAGCGTGCCTACGCCTGAGTAACCCACCACGCCAAGCGCCACACAAGCCAACACGCCGAGATTGAGCATGCGGTCATCAAACAACGCTGCTACAACCGGCAACGCAACCAACGCCGCGACAAGCATAAACAGCGCATTCGTCACGGCTTTGCTGACAAAGATCACACTGCGATCATGCGGCGCCAGCAGCAACCCGTCAATTGCATTGTTGAGCTGCTCGCTAAACATGGTGCGACTGAGTCCAAGCGTGCCAGCAAACACGAGCGTAATCCACAAGATACCGGGGGCCAGCGGACGCAGCGAATCCGCACGCAGGCGCAGTGCAAAATTTGCCATCACAAGCGTCATCAGCGCAAACACGATCATGGCAGCCAGCGACTCACGTGCGCGTAGCTCGATGAGTAAATCTTTGCGGATGATGGCGATGATGCTATGAATCACAAGTGCGTCGAGTGTACACGAATCAAACACGTGCGAGTCGCCAGATCGTCACAGTCGCATGGTTGAGCGCTACATATTGCTCAGTCAAATCAAAACCGCGCGCGGCAAACCGCTGACGGATGAGTTGCATCTGCTGCGCATCAAGGTTGCCCTGCCCCGTCAGGCGGTAGATCACGCGCAGCAGCTTGACCCGTGCGCCTTTGCCAGTGAATTGGGCGCTCGGCACAATCAACATCTCAGCTGCAGTGCCCATCACGCGGCGCGCCTCAGCTAACATCGCATCTGCAAAAATAAACGGCGCGGGAAAAGTAGCCACGACACAATCAAAACTTGCATCGGCAAAAGGTAGTCGCTGCGCATCCGCGCGCGCAAGGCAGGCGCTGAGATGCACAGCGCGTAATCGTTGTTGAGCGATACGCGACATCTGTGGCGAGAGGTCAATGGCACAAGCGGCAATTCCGCGTTGGCGCATGGTCATATAAAGGTGACCTGTGCCATGCGCCAGCTCAAGTACGCGCGCGTCGGCTGCGATCAACGGCAAAACAGTTGCGCCCCATGCGCGCCATTCACCCAGAGACACGACGCACGCCACAAAATCATAAAAATATGCAAACGTGGAATACAACTGTCGAAAAAGGAATTGCGCTAGAGCGGTCATGTAAAATTTGTGCGCTAAGTTTAGCCAAGCAAAATGCAAAAGTTATTGAACGGGCAATGGCCCCTTGTTGTTTTCGTCATCATGTTTTTGATCTTGCCGTTTTCGACGTTAGACGGCATGTTTGAGCCTGTTTTTGTAATGCTTGGTGCATTGACAGTGTTATTGGCGGTCTTGCTGATCGCCTCTCTCGTCACGTCAATCACAAATCGTAAAGGAGAAAATTAAACTCGATGAAACAAAGATTGATCTCTTTCATCCTCGCCAGCGCAATGGCAACTGCATCAGTTGCGGCGACAGCGACGCCGACATTTGCGGCGGTTCAGTTCCAATTGCCAGCCACAGTCACCGTACAGACGCCCTCGCTCAACGTGCGCGCGGGTCCGGGACTAAACCAAGCTATCGTTGGTATCTTGAGTGGCGGCGAGACGGTGCGCGTGCTTGGCAAGTCAGATGACGGCGCATGGTGGAAGATTGACTTTAAGGGCTATCAGGCGTTTATTTTTGCTGAATACGCAACCGCTACGGGCGCGGCTGCATCTGCGCCTGCTTCCAATCCAGCGCCTGCGGCATCTGCAGGCGGAAATCAAGTACGCGTGACGAGCGATTACCTCAATGTGCGCGCAGGTCCGGGCATAGATCAAGAACGTGTCGGACAATTGCAAGGGGGACAGGTCGTAACCGTGCTTGGCACAGTAGGTGAATGGCTCAAGATTAATTACAACGGCGTACAAGCGTATGTCTTTGCTGCATACACCGAGCCGGCCAGCGGTGGTTCATCAAGCGGCAACGCACCTGCACCGGCTACTCCGGCGCCTGTTACGGGTGGCGCGAATGCTAGCGGCAGCTTTGAGATCGGGGCGCACATTCGCGGCGACGGCGGTATCTTGCCACGCATGCGCAACGAGGCGGGCATGACTTGGGTCAAGTATCAAGCCGTGATGCCGGGCGGCGCGCCTGATCTGAGCGGCATCATCGGCGCAGTACATGCTAATGGAATGAAGATCCTCGTCGGTGCAATCGGTGATCGCGGCCGCGCTAATGACGTGAATTATCACAAAGACTTTGCGCGCAACGTAGCAGCGCTCGCCTCACAAGGCGCAGATGCGATTGAAATCTGGAACGAGCCAAACCTTGACCGTGAATGGGGCGGTAGCGGCGCAAATCAGGTGAATCCAGATAGCTACGCCAATTTATTGCGCGAGTCATATGGCGCAATAAAGTCCGTCAATAAAGGCACGATGGTCGTCAGCGCAGCGCCTGCGCCAACTGGTTACGCGGGTGGTGCGTGCCGAGGTGACGTTTGCGATGATGGGCCATTCTTGACGCGTGTGACCAACGCGGGTGGAATGGCATACGCCGACTGTGTAGGCGCACATTACAACGGTAGCCCCAACCCGCCAGATTTGCGAAACGGCGGACCCACAGGAGATCACCCCTCTTGGTATTTCTGGGGCACACTCGAGACAACATGGAATGCTACTCGTGGACAACGTCCAATATGTTGGACAGAGCTTGGCTATGTGACCAAAGATGGCATCGCAGGCAGCTTGCCGGGTGGCTTCTCTTGGGGCAACGGCATCACGCTACAAAATCAAGCCGATTGGTTGCGTCGCGCGGCTGAGCTGTCAAAGAGCAGTGGCAAAGTTCGTTTGATGATTATCTGGAATGCTGACTTCCGTCAGTTTGACAGCGATCCACAAGCGGGCTACAGCATCTTCCGACCCGATGGCGCCTGTCCTGCATGCGGCGGTCTTAAAGCTGTGAGCGGTCGTTAATCACAATTGAGATTGAGATTCAAATTCAAAAACAGCCAGCCGTTTGTGTTGGCTGTTTTTTTGTTGAATGGGTCGCGTGTCGTGCAGGGTTTAATGTGGAGCGCGACTATTATGCGCAAGATACAAAAAGTAAATCTGTCATTTCGACCAAAGGGAGAAATCCCTCAAAAGTAACAACGCAGGGATTCCTCACTGCGTTCGGAATGACAATTTGCGTAAGTTCAATACAAATCAAAACCTATGTGTGGAATTGTTGGCTACATCGGCGCACAAGAAGCGGCGCCTATCATCATCAGCGGATTGCGCAAGCTCGAATATCGCGGCTATGATTCGGCAGGCATCGCGCTGATTCAACCCGAAAAGATCGTCATCGAGCGAGCTGTCGGCAAGCTGATTAATCTCGAACGCAAACTGCCCCATTCAGCTATCAGCGGCAGCACAGACGCGACTATCGGCGTCGGACACACGCGCTGGGCGACGCATGGCGGCGTCACCGAAAACAACGCGCACCCGCATCTGAGCATGAATGGGCGCGTCGCCGTCGTACAAAACGGCATCGTCGAAAACTTTGTCGAACTCAAGCACGCGCTGCAAGCTGAAGGCGTGCACTTTAAGAGTGATACGGATACTGAAGTCATCGTGCAAATGGTTGAGCGCTACATGAGCGCCGGCATGGATCTAGAGCGCGCAGCGCATGAGACGCTCAAGCAATTGCGCGGCTCAAATGCGATTGTGCTGCTCAGTCTCGACGAACCCGACAAGATTGTGACGGCGCGACTCGGCAACGCGGGCGGTGTCGTGATTGGCATCGGCGACGGCGAGGCATTTATTGCGTCTGACATTCCGGGCATTTTGGAATACACGCGCCGTATGTTTTTTCTTGAGAGCCGTGAGGTCGCGGTCGTGCGCGCGGGCGATGTGCGTGTGCGCATGCTGGGTGGCGATGTGGTGCAAAAAGCCATTCACAACATCCCGTATGACATGGTGTCCGCCGAAAAAGGTGAATATCGCCACTTCATGCAAAAAGAGATTTTTGAGCAGGCGCGCGCGATCACCGACACGATTCGCGGGCGTGTTGATTTTGAGAATGGCATTGTCAGCCTCGATACGCTTAACCTTTATCGCATCCCGCGTAAGATTTTTAGTGCGGCGATGGGGACAAGCGGTTTTGCCGCGATGATCGGAAAATTTTTGATTGAGCAAATCGCGCGCGTGGCGGTCGAGGTAGACAACTCATCCGAGTTTCGTTATCGCGATCCGTTGGTGACCGCTGCAGATGCCATTCTCGGCATCACACAGTCGGGCGAGACCGCCGACACGCTCGCCGCGATGCACGAAGCCAAAGAGAAGGGCGCGCAAGTTTGGTCAATCGTCAATGCGATTGGCTCGCAGGCTCAGCGCAGCTCAGATGGCTATATCACTATGCGGGCAGGTCCCGAGATCGGCGTCGCCAGCACAAAGGCATTTACGACTTCGATTGTGGATCAGTTTTTGCTAGCGTGCGCGCTCAAGCAAGCGCAAGGCGCAGTGGACACAACCGCGCTTGAGCTGGCACATTTGCCAAACCTCGTCAGCCAGATGCTCGACAAAAATCCGATTTACGACGAGTTGGCAAATCGCTTTCATGACCGCGAACACTTTTTGTTTTTGGGTCGCGGCATCAACTATCCGGTGGCGCTCGAAGGCGCGCTCAAGATGAAGGAAATCAGCTATATTCATGCTGAGGGGTATCCGGCGGGCGAGATGAAGCACGGTCCCATTGCGTTGATTGACGAACGAATGCCGGTCGTGTGTATTGCCGTGCGCGATGGTGTGTATGAAAAGATGATCTCGCAGGTCGAGCAAGTTCGC
>CAZVQE010000203.1:0-5203 GCA_964628875.1 uncultured Anaerolineae bacterium | reverse complement strand
ATGACAATTCGCGCTTTTGGCATATCTTGACCTCGAACTAAATAAACACCACCTCGCCGGTCTTGACCGAATACTCCGCGCCGACGACCATCAAGCCGTCCTCCGCGATCAAGCGCTCGATGACTTGCGAACCATGTTGCAATTGACTGACGCTTGCGCGGATGTTGGCGCGTGTGCAGTGATGCAGCAATTCTTTTGGCTTGTTTTTGAGGTCGGTCTCGAGCAGTTGCTCAACGGCGGGTCGGATGCGATTGACGATGGATTGCAGATTGGGCGAGCGATTTTGTGTAGGGCGGGTCAGCTCTTGCAGGGTGGCGTTAATGGCGCCGCAGTTGGTGTGACCCAGCACGACCACCAGACGCGCGCCAAATTGCTCCGCCGCAAACTCAACACTGCCGATCTGCGACGGCGCGACGATATTGCCCGCCACGCGGATCACAAACAAATCGCCCAGACCCTGATCAAACACGATCTCGACCGGCACGCGCGAGTCTGAGCAGCCGAGGATGATGGCAAATGGTTTTTGCGTGTCGGCAAATTCTTGACGGCGCATTTGACTGATGAGCGATTCGACACTGCGCACACCCGACGCAAATCGGCGGTTGCCTTCGCGCAGGCGCTCGAGGGCGATTTGAGCAGTCAGCGACATGCGTAGATTTTAATGCTGAGACTTTATATTCATGCGCCCATTATTAGCCGCTTGGCTATACTTTGTATATCGGTGTAGCCGTAGCCAAGACGCGGCAATCGGCGTACTGATATCAGCATATGAAGTGGGACATCCGCTTTTGCACAGGAGCGCCCACCCAAGGCAGGTAACTTTGGGCGGCCGCTCTGACCGGTCGCCCTCAAAAAACTACGAGGCAATCTGATGAAAGAGTATGTAACCGAAAAACTGCGCAATGTCGCGCTATTAGGACACAGTACCACCGGTAAAACCACATTCGCCGAAGCCAGCCTGTTTGCCAGCGGCGCAATCACCCGCATGGGCAAAGTGGAAGATGGCAGCACAGTCTCCGATTTTGACGAGGAAGAAAAGCGACGCAAGCAATCCCTCAACCTCAGTGTCGTTCCCGTCGAATGGAAAGATTACAAAATTAATTTGATTGATGTGCCAGGCTACGCCGACTTTGTCGGTGAGACACGCTGCGCCGCGCGCGCAGCCGATCTCGGGCTGATTTTTGTGGATGCAGTCTCGGGCGTCGAGGTTGGCACCGAGCTGGCGATGCAAGCCGTCGAAGACGTCGGCATCCCACGTGCAGTTGTCATCAGTCGCATGGATCGTGAGAACGCGGACTATGACCGCGTGCTGAGCGAATTGCATGATGCGTTTCATTCTGACATTGTGCCGCTCATTATTCCAGTTGGCAAGCAACATGGCTTTAGCGGCGTGATAGACCTCATCAGCGGCAAATACCTCAAAGGCGCAAAAGGCGAAGAAGCGCCCGTGCCGCCTGACATGATAGACGTGGTGGCTAAGGCGCGCGAGCGTCTGGTCGAAGCGGCTGCTGAGGGCGAGGATGACCTGCTCGAAAAGTTTTTTGGCGGCGCGGAGCTGACTCAAGATGAATTGCTACGCGGCTTGCGCAGCGCCATCCGCAAGCGCACATTTGTGCCGGTGTTTTGCTGCGCGCCGGTGACCATGATCGGCATGCATGCTATGTTGTTTTCTTTGGTGAATTACGGTCCCATGCCATTTGACCTTGGCGCAGATCCAGACGATGGACAGCATGGAATCGGTCTGTATGTGTTTAAGACTGCCGCCGATCCATTTGTTGGCAAGCTGTCGTACTTCCGCGTGATCGAGGGTCCCATTCACAACGGTGACAATCGCCTCGTCGTCGCGCGCAACAACGCCGAAGAGCGCATCACGACATTAGCCATTCCACGCGGCAAAGAGCAAATTGCTGTCTCTGTGCTGCACGTGGGAGACATTGGCGTGGCGGGCAAGCTCACGAGCGCACAAACCAGCGACAACATTTGCGACAAAGGTCACTGCGTCACGCTCGCGCCGATCCAATTCCCCGAGCCGCTGTTTGCGGTGGCGGTGCATCCCAAGAGCAAAAACGACACGGCAAAACTCAACCCGTCGCTTACCCGCTTGTGCGAAGAAGATCCGAGCCTACAATGGCGCAACGACCCGATTACGCACGAGACGATTTTGCTTGGCATGGGGCAATCGCACATTGAGGTCGCTGCGCATCACCTGCACAACAAATTTGGCGTGGATGTCGAGACCGTCGTGCCAAAAGTGCCGTATCGCGAGACCTGCCTCAAATCCGGTCAGAGTCGCTATCGTCACAAGAAGCAAACTGGTGGCGCGGGTCAATTTGCCGAGATCGAGATGGCGGTCGAGCCAAGCGCCCCCGGCGCGGGCTATGAGTTTGAGTGGAAAGTATTTGGTGGCACGATCAGCGGCAGCTATCAGCCGAGCATCGAAAAGGGCATCAAGCAAATGATGGAGCGCGGCGTGATTGCGGGCTATCCTGTGTTTGATGTGCGCTGCCGCGTGATAGACGGCAAAGAGCATGCCGTAGATAGCAAACCGATCGCGTTTGAAATTGCCTCGCGCAATGTCTTCCGTGAGGCGTTTGAGTCAGCATCGCCCGTGCTGCTTGAGCCGATCTATCGCTTTGTCATCACTGTGCCAGAGGCAAACGCTGGCGATGTCATGGGCAATCTCAAGACAAAGCGCGCGCAATTGCTTGGCATGGATCAAGAAGCCAACAAGATGGTGATTACGTCAGACGCGCCGCTCGCCGAGATGCAGCGCTACTCGACCGATCTACGCAGCATCACACAGGGACGCGGGCGCTTTACGATGAGCTTTCAGCAGTATGCGCCCGTGCCTCAGCATCTCGCGCAAACCATCATCGCCAAGCACAAAGCTGAGATGCAACAGGAGAAGGACGAGTAAACAACAATCTGCTATAATCCAGTTCGCTGTTTTCCAGTGATCATCGGTGCGGGGCAACTCGCTTAATTTCCGGTTGAGGATGCGGCAAGCGAAGTAAATCGGTCGTAGTCAACTATGACTTTTGCGCGCCTTGATCTGTCACTGGTCGAGGCGCGTTTTATTTTTGTTATGAGGGGGTGAATTTAATTGGCAATCTCACGAGATAAGAAAGAAGCCATGATCACAGAGTACCGCGATTTGGTTGGCAAGAGTCAGGCGATGATCATCGCTAAATATGGCGGTATGACCATGCCGCAGTTTGACAAGGCTCGCAAGCAAGTGCGCGATGCCAAGGGCGAATTTCACGTGGTGAAAAACACGCTCTTTGCGCGCGTGCTCAAAGAGAATGGACTCGAAGTCCCTGACAAGTGGCTCACAGGCAACTCAGCGGTGAGTTTCTGCTTTGAGGATCCTTCTGCAGGCGCAAAGGCATCCGGCGACTTGGCAAAGGACATTGACAAGTTTAGCCTTGTCGGTGGCGTATTGAGCGGCAAAGCCATTGACGCTAAGGGCGTCGAGGCGTTGGCGTCAATGCCATCGTTGCCCGTTTTGCGCGCGCAGCTCATCGGCTTGTTGCAGACACCCGCCACCAATATCGTCAGCGTATTGAATGCAGCGATTGGCGGAGTGGCGTATGCGCTACAAGCAAAGGTTGACAAAGAGCAACCCGCCGCGTAACGCAAATAGATTCGAGATAGAGCGATTGGCGAATTGAGAGACCGCCGATTGACAAAACCCTGAATCTCACAATCTCTAAATCAGTTGATCGTCTCTCGCAAAATTAGAAAAATTCATTTTTTGAGGAAAATAAAATGGCAGATTTGGCAAAAATTGTAGAAGACTTGAGCAGCTTGACCTTGCTCGAGGCCGCTGAGCTCAAGAAGATGCTCGAAGAGAAGTGGGGCGTGACCGCCGCTGCTGCGCCCGTCATGATGGCGGGTGGGGCTGCGCCAGCCGCTGCAGCCGCTGCGCCCGTTGAGGAGAAGACCGAGTTTGACGTGGTGCTCGCCGACGCTGGCGCCAAGAAGATCGAAGTCATCAAAGTCGTGCGCGCCGTCACCAACCTCGGCTTGAAGGAAGCCAAGGACTTGGTCGAAGCCGCCAATAGCACCGTGCAAGCGGGTGTCAGCAAGGCAACCGCCGAAGACACCAAGAAGAAGCTCGAAGAAGCTGGCGCGAAAGTCGTGCTCAAGTAGTTTCGACGCAGATTCGATTCAACAAAAAACCGCTCTTACAAGGAGCGGTTTTTTTATTTGTTGTCACTTGATTAGCTGGCGTCTGCGCATCGCCGCAAATCCGATTAGGATCACACATACGCCTATCGCTGCCAACGCCACGCCCGCATAAAACGTCGTCGGCTGATAGCGCAACGCGACTGTGTGCGTGCCAGAGGGCACAGGCACACCACGTAGCGTGACAAACGCACGATACAGCGGCACGGTAGCGCCATCCACATACGCCGTCCAACCCGGATACCAGTTGTCGCCAACAAGCAACACACCGGCTTGATCGCTGGTCACCTGCAGCTCGATGCGCTCGGCGCTGCGCGATAGCTCCTTGATGTCAGCGTTGCCATTGGCGCCGTTGAGTTGAATGGGACGGTCGAGGATGATCGTGCGCAGAAAATCAAAATCACCGCTGCGCAACATGCCAACTGCGGCGTCATCATTAGCTGTGACTGAATCAAAATACATGCGATAACGCGGAAACGGCTGATCAAGACAATACACGCCAAACTTTTGATCTTTCCACTGTAGCTCTTTGATGAGCGTTGATTTGAATGGCAGCGGCGGCTGATCTACGCCATTCATGTAGCAGCCGATGCCAAGCAGCGCCCAACGTCGCTCGCCCGGCACTTCATTCATAAAACGGATAAAGCGCGCGATGCCAAATGAAGCGTGTGCATGTAGGTCTTCGAGACGTGCGCTCGTGTTCCAATTGCCCGTGATGTAGCCGCGCGTGTCGCTGCGCAGATGGCGATATGCCTCTGGCAACATCTCGGCGCGCAGTGGCGACGCCGCAAATGTATCTGGGTCGGTGAACACAAAATGCGATTGGTTGGCGGTGTGCCACACACTCGTGCCGACATCTAGCGCGACGACCAGCGCCAACAACCAAGCGATGTTGCGCGAGGGCGTCCATCGCAGCGCCACCCATGTGCATAGCAGCAGCCCCCACGCTGTCACCAGCAATGCCAACGTCGCGTGCCATTGCGCGGATTGCTCGGCGGGCAGCGCCTGTGACGCC
>CAZVQE010000202.1:0-5246 GCA_964628875.1 uncultured Anaerolineae bacterium | reverse complement strand
AACAGCAATCGGCTATGGCTTAGAGTTAGCAACATTCAACCTAAAACACTACGTGACAATCTCAGACCTTGCGGTCTTAGAGCCTTACTCGCGTTAATATCCAAATAACATGAGTTCAGGGCAAGCAAAGAAAAGTATGAATGTCATTCTTCACTCCGTTCAGAATCTGTGATACGCGCTAGTGATTCTTCGTCGCGCACCGCGCTCTTCAGAATGACAGTTTATTTTTATTCCAAATTCATGTTAATTGACAACAATTTATGAACTACCGTCACGTCCAAGCGCCAACTGCGGCGGTGATGATTCGCCCGCACCGCTTCTTTTCAAATCCAGAGACGGCTGCTGATAACGCCTTTCAAAATGTGCCAAAGGATGTCGCGCACGAAGTAATCGCTCAACGCGCGTTGGATGAGTTTGATGTGGTCGCGCATCAGCTCGCCCGCGAAGGCGTGCGCATCCATGTGTTTGATGACTATGGTCAGGACGATACACCTGACTCTGTCTTTCCAAACAATTGGTTCTCGACGCATCACGGCGGGCGCGTAGCGATTTACCCGATGTACTCGCCGAGTCGCCGCCGCGAACGTCGCGCCGACGTGATCGAGATGCTCAAGCGTGACTATCGCGTGCAAGAGGTCGTGGATTACTCGGGACTAGAGCAAGACAATCTTTTTCTCGAAGGCACTGGCGCGATGGTGTTTGATCATTTTGAGCGTGTGGCGTATGTCAGCAACTCGCATCGCGCCGACCCGATTATTTTGGAGCGCTTTTGCACCGCGTTTGGCTATGAGCCAATGGCATTTGCGACTGCCGACGATCACGGCAAACCGATTTATCACACCAATGTCATCATGAGCATCGCCACCGACTACGCGCTGGTGTGCCTCGATACGATCACCGATATGCGTCGCCGTCACGAGATCGCCGCGCGACTCACCGACAGTGGGCGCGTTGTCATTGACATCACACGCGCGCAGGTAAATGAATTTGCTGGCAACGCGCTCGAACTCAGCGGCAAAGATCATCGCGTACTGGCGCTCTCCACGCGCGCGCATCAGGCGCTCACTGCGGATCAAATTCACATCATCGAAAAGAGCGCCAAACTCCTACCATTGAGCATCCCAACCATCGAGCTAGCCGGCGGCTCGGTGCGCTGCATGATCGCTGGCATCCACCTGACAGAGCGCTAAAACCGCGCACGTACAATCGCGCTCAGTGAAATTGCAATCTCGTGTTTTTGTCATTGGAATTGCGCTGTTGCTGATTGCGTTGTTGGTATCGAGCAACGCAGCGCACTATCGCGCCTATGCTGCGGCGGCATGTAGTGAGTCATTTGAGACGGTGGTCGTCGCTGACTTTGAGAATGGCGATGACGCGCTCATTCAACTGCCCGGCGGTGGTGGCGGCATCTCAAATGCAACGCGCTCCAGCTTCAAGCAAGAGTCTGTGACAGTGGATGCGCCATTCAGCGGCAAACGCGCGCTGCATGTAAACGCCGCATACGCCAGCACACAGTTTGGCTCATATGATTTGTGGATGGTGCGCATGCCGCCGCTGCCGTTGCGTGGCATCGCGCTCGATCGCAAGACCCATATCTCGCTCGCGTGGCGCGGTAACTATTTGTCATTTGTGGCGCAGGTGCAATTCAATGACGGCACACGTTCGGCGCTGTATTACACCGACGCGGCGGGTCCGCGCCTGCCAAACACGGTCGAGGATGCATTGCGCGCAAACAACACATGGAAGGTCATCACAACACCCGACCTCTATGAATGGGCGAAACAACAAGCCAAGACTATCGGCGCCAGCACGGACGGCATGTACATCCTCTACGCCGGCATCAACACCGTGTCACCCAATCCATTTGACGCGACGATAGACCGCATGGTTGTGTGGCGGCAATCGCTTGCAAGCTGTGGAGGCACACGATGAAGCCACGCGCCATCGTCGGGCTATTTGCTGAGCTGAGCGCGTGGTCGGCGCTGGCTTACTTTTTGGTGCTGCGCGCGAGTGTGCGCGCGCCGATCTTGCTCGGTGTGATTGGCGCATTGTTCATTGTGCGCTTTGTGTTGTGGCGAATGGAACCCGCAGCGCGCAACATTGCTGTCATTTTTCCGTGTGAGGTATTTGCGCCATTGCTGTTGTGGAGCGTTGTATTTGGCGCGTGCTACGCGCTGTCGCTCGTGCCGCCGCTCGGCGAGATGCGCGTCTGGCTTATGGCGTTTGGTGCGATCACCTTGAGCGTCATCGTAAACATCGCGCGTCACGCGGCGCAGTTGCGATTCAACAAATATCTGATCGCGTTTGCGCTCATCAGTGTGTGGCTGCTGCTCGGGTCGGCTCTGGCGATCAGCGGCGCGCTCACCGCGCAATGGATATTCTTCAAGGTGCCGTTGATTCAGCGCATCATGGGCGACAACCAAGCCATCCGCGCGGTCAATCTGCCCAACGATCAAGTCACGAATGTCAATATCATCAGCGGCTTGCTGTCGGCGCTAGCGTGGATGCCGTTTGTCATGATCGTGGCGTTGCGCTCGGCGCACGTCGCGCGCGCGATCAAGTTCATCGCTTACGCTGCTTTAGTTTTGCTCGGTGTGATTTTGGTTGGCTTGATGTTGCTCACGCAATCGTTTGGCGGCTACGGTGCGTTGCTTGTCAGCTTAATCACACTGCTGGCGTTGCGTTACAAAAAAGCGCGCTGGCTACTCGTTGCGCTCGCTGTTGGCGCGTTGATTTTTGCAGCGATCAATTTGCCGCGCGCGATGCATATGTCGCCTGATGAGCTGGCGACCTTTACGCGCGGGCGCTACTGGGTCTGGCTACGCGCAATTAATATGCTGCGCGATCTGCCGCTGACTGGCGTCGGCGTCGGCATGTTTGCGTATGCCAGCAAGCTGTTGTATCCGGCTTTGCTCGGCAACGAGGCGTGGCAGCCGCACTCACACAACCTGTGGCTTGAGATCGGTCTCGACAGCGGCGTGCTTGGCATATTGGCGTTTGCGTGGCTGCAGTGGCGTGTCTGGCGAATCGGACTTGCGGCGATACGTGATAACGCGAACGCAACCTTGGCTTGGCTCATACGCGGTTTGCTTGCCGGCAACGCGGGGTGGCTCATGTTCAATTTAACCGACCTCGCCTATCTCGCCACACGCGCGGGCTTTGTGTATTGGTCGCTGTGGGCGCTGGCGCTGACGTTGTCACAAATCGCGGCTAAAATCAAACATATAGATCGAGTTGCTAGCACAGCTTGATTCGGAGGTAAACATGATCAAAAAGAAATTTCGCACGTTGCGTTTCATTGCGACTCTACTCAAAATTCTCGCGTGGTTCTTTTTGCTGTTAGGCGTCGTGTTGTTTGCGCTTGGCATTTTTGCGGCAGTCACCGGCGTCGGCGCGCAATGGATGCCCGCGCTTGGTTCAATAATTGGTATGCCGCTCGGTCAAGATACAACGACTGGGCTCATGGCAGGCATTGGCGCTGGTTTGATTGCGTTGATCACAAGCTTGATTTACTTTGTGATTTTCTTTGCTGCGGCGGAGACAATCTATCTGCAAATTGACACCGAACACAACACGCGCGCGACGCACGATCTGCTGGAGCGCTATCTAACTAACCAGCATCAACTACTCGACAATGTGCGCGGCACGCAGCAACAGCTTGATACACAAGCCAAAGCCATCACGCAGATGACGACGCAATTGGCATCACAGCCTGCGATGATGACACAGCCTTACTATCCGCCACCGCAATACGCTGCACCGCAGTACTCTGCGCCATATCCACCATACCCAAATTATCCGCCGCCCACATCGCAACAGCCGCCTTCATTTTTGAACCCAACCAGCAACGAATCGCCTGCGCCGACGTCACTATCTCAAGCCAGCGATTAGGCGGCGATCATGCGTGCGTTTGCTCAAACCGTCGCGCGATTTGAGGCGCTCATCATCGCGCCACTGATCCTGTTGACGATGCGCTCGTCGGCGCTCATCGTGCCGACGCTTATCATCGCTGCGCTGCTTTGGGGCATTCGTTGGCTCGCCACAGGGCGATTATCAAAGGCAACGCCGATAGACCTGCCACTCATCGGACTGCTCATCATGCTCGGCGTATCGTGGTTTGTGTCTGCATATCCGGCGCTGACACAGCCGCAAATTTTGCGCGTGTTGCTTGGTATCACCTTGTTTTATGCGCTGATCAACGCCGCACCCATGCGTTGGATCGCGCACGGGCTGACCCTCGCGGGCTTGGGGCTGGCGCTCGTCTCGCCATTTGTAGTGGATTGGTTCGTCGGCAAATTTTTGTTCATTCCAGCTGAGCTGTATCGCGCGTTTCCGCGCCTCGTCAGCGACACCATCAATCCAAATGTGATGGCGGGCACACTGTTGATTTTGCTGCCGATTCCGCTCAGCCTGCTGTGGAATGCACGCCTCGAACTCGCAGGTTGGGAGCGTGCACTCGCGCTCGTCAGCGCGACTGCGATGAGCGTCATCATCTTTATCAGTCAATCGCGCACCGGGCTGGTCGGTGTCGCGGTCATGCTATTTGTGTTGTGCGTGTTGCGTTGGCGGCGTGCGCGTTGGCTGCTCATCTCGATTGCGTTGGTCGGCGCGATTCTCATTCCGTGGAATCGCGTCATCGAAAGCCAACGTACGCAGCTCTCCACAGGCGGTCCCGGTGCGCTTGTCATCCGCGAGTTAAATTGGAACCGCGCTATCGAACTCATCCGCGAGAAACCCATCACCGGCATTGGCATGGGCACGTACCCTGAGTACACCGACAAAGGCTCGCGCGGTGTGACTGGCCTCAAACCTATCGAGCGCATCCATGCGCACAACATGATCTTGCAGCTTGCGCTAGATGTCGGCGTTCCGGGCTTGCTCATGTGGCTTATTGCGTTTGTGCTCATCGTCGGCGCGTGCCTCAGCGGACTCAGTCAATCCATGCTCACGTGGACGGCTGATGTGAATCGCAATTTTCGCCGTGCGTGTCTCATGGCTGTGATTGCAGCATTATTTGGCGCGTTGGCGCATGGCATGTTTGATTCGGTGCTGTGGGGACCTGCGCGCACTGCGCCGATTTTCTTGTGGGCGACTTACGCACTCGCCATCAAAGCCCGATTGGTAGATTGAGTCACCTGTTCAATAGACCCTTGCAAAAGTCCGTTCGCTGAGCCTGTCGAAGCGAACCATGCACAAAAAGCCCTTCGGCATATCCGGCTTTGCCGGATCGCTCAGGGCACGTTGCT
>CAZVQE010000201.1:0-5278 GCA_964628875.1 uncultured Anaerolineae bacterium | reverse complement strand
AGGCTACGACCCAGATGTCTCACGCGGCGTGAGCAAGGTGACGATTACGCGATAGATCCGTTCAGAGTTCAAAGTTCATAGTTCGAAGTAAATTTCCTCCGAACTATGAACTCCCTACTCTGAACTTATTTTGTGGTGGTAATCACCGTCGTCGGGCGTGGAATTTGATTTGACAGCGTCTTGGCGTCAAGGATCAACGACTGGTTGCTTGGCAACATGATCGTCTGCACGGTCGGCGCCAGCTTTTCGATGTAACGCAGTGTCAGCACGTCCGGGTTGTCTTTGATCGCCGCCGAGACGACTTTGAGCGACTCAGCGTCGGCTTTGGCGCGAATGAGCTGTGCATCGGCGTCACCCTGCGCGCGCGTGACGGCAGCGTCGGCTTGACCTTTGGCTTGCACACGCACACGCGCGGCTTCTTGCTCTTCAGACTGCACGAGGAAACGCGCGCGCTCGGCGTTTTGTTGCGCGATTTGTTTCTCTTCGACGCTCTTGGCGTACTCCGGCGAGAAGGTCACATTGCGCAGCAAAAATGAGGTCAGGCGCAACCCGTCACGCTCAAACACAGTGCGCAACTCATCGGTGATCTTGGCTTGCAGTTCATCACGCTTTGTGGAGTAAATCTCCTCAACCTTGTATTGCGCGACACGGTTGTAAATGATGCTGCGCGACTGTGGGCGCACAAAGTCATCCGCGTAGCGATCTTGCCACTTGATAAATAGGTCGGTCACACGCGTCGGGTCTACTTGATATTGCACGCTGGCGTCAATAAACACCTCCTGCCCGTCCGCCGTACGCGCGGTGACCGAGTCATCACCATGCACTTTGCCTTCGCCGGCAGTTTTTGACATTGTGTAATCTTGCTGCGCCACTGAGATGCGTCGCGCAGTCTCGATGCCCGGCACGATCACGTGAGCGCCCGGCGATAGCGCTTCGCCGCGATAGCCCGTATTGCTCAATGGGCTCAACACGATGGCGCGCTCTTGTGGCTGAATGAAAACTAAACCCGCGCCAAGTAACCCAAACGCCACAGCGCCAATTAACAATGCGCTAATAATGCTGACAGAGTAGCGCATCTTGATCCCGCGCGAGCGCTGCGACGAGACGTAAAAGATATACGCGGCGAGCGCTACCAAAAATACAAAACCGATGGTCGAAAGAAAGGCAAAATTTGCCATGAATTACACCTCAGGGGAGAAGCATAGCTTGATTTCGCCAGATTTGTATTAGAGCGTCATTCGCGCCCGCCGCACGCCCGATTCACATCACGCGATCAATGGACTGCGCCACGCGGCTGACCTGATGCACCAGCTCGGCGTAACGCTCAGGCGTGAGCGATTGCGCGCCATCGCTGACGGCTTGCTCAGGATGTGGATGCACCTCGACGATCAATCCATCCGCGCCCGCTGCGATGCCCGCACGGGCCATGGCGGTGACGTACTCCCATTTGCCCGTGCCGTGACTCGGATCAACGATGATCGGCAAATGGGTCAGTTGCTTGAGCACTGGCACCGCGTTGAGATCGAGCGTGTTGCGCGTGTATTTTTCAAATGTGCGAATGCCGCGCTCGCACAGCATCACATCATAGTTGCCGCGTGACATGATGTACTCGGCTGCCATGAGCAGTTCTTCCATCGTCGCGCTCATGCCGCGTTTGAGCAGCACGGGTTTGCGCATCTCGCCGACGGCGTTGAGCAACGCAAAGTTTTGCATGTTGCGCGCGCCAATTTGCAAGATATCGGCGTAGCGCGTGACCAACTCAACCTGCTCAGTCGCCATCACCTCAGTCACAATCGCCAAGCCATACTTTTGGCGCGCCTCTGCCATCCACGTGAGCGCATCTTCGCCGTGTCCTTGGAATGAATATGGCGACGTGCGCGGCTTGAACGCGCCCGCGCGCAGCACCTGTGCGCCAGCTTCTTTTGCCACAGCCGCGCTCTGCATGATTTGTTCGTAGCTCTCCGCCGCGCATGGTCCTGCCATCATCGCAATCTTATTGCCGCCAATCTCGATTGGCGCAGCAAAATGATCTCCGCCAATCTTGATGATGGTGTCGTTCTTCTTAAAGTCGCGGCTGGCGAGCTTATAGGGGCGCAAGATCGGCACGACGCGCTCAACGCCGCTGAGCAGCTCGACGGTGCCACTGTCAACGGGACGCTCGTCGCCAACCATGCCGATGATGGTGCGCTCCTCGCCGCGCGATAGATGCGCCTTCATGCCAACGCGCTCGATGTGCGCGACCACGCCGTCAATTTCTTTTTGGCTTGCGCCAGATTGCATGATGATGACCATGATTTTTATTTGTTCATTGAGCCATTGACGATTGATTCATTGCAATGGTCAATCGTCAATATCTCAATGATCAATCGTTAAATTGTTTTGTCCATCGCCTCAGCGATGCGGCGCATCTGCTTGACGCCATCGGCAAATTGCTGCGGTGTCATGGACTGTGCGCCGTCGCTCATGGCTTTGGTTGGATTCGGATGCACTTCGATGATGAGTCCGTCCGCGCCCGCCGCAATCGCCGCGCGCGCCGCTGCCAGCACATACTCAGTTTTACCAGTGGCATGACTCGGATCCACCACGATCGGCAAATGCGTCAGTTGCTTGAGCACCGGCACCGCATTGATATCGAGCGTATTACGTGTGTATTTTTCAAATGTGCGGATGCCGCGCTCACACAGCATGACGTTGTAGTTGCCGCCGCTGAGGATGTACTCACCTGCCATGAGCAGTTCTTCCATCGTCGCGCTCATGCCGCGCTTTAGCAGCACGGGTTTTGTGCTTTTGCCAATGGAGTTGAGCAAGGTAAAGTTTTGCATGTTGCGCGCGCCGATTTGCAAAACATCCGCGTACTCCTCGACGAGCGCGAGATGATCAATTCCCATCACCTCAGTCACGATCGCCAAGCCATACTTTTCGCGCGCCTCTGCCATCCATTTGAGCGCGTCTTCGCCATGTCCTTGGAATGAATACGGCGACGTGCGTGGCTTGAATGCACCCGCGCGCAATCCCTTCGCACCAGCTTCTTTGACGGCATGCGCGCTCTCCATGATTTGCTGGCGACTCTCTGCCGCACAGGGTCCGGCGATCAACACGACATGCCCGTTGCCGCCGACCTTTACGGCGTCACCGTTGTTGCCAAGAATCGGAACCGCGCTGTCGGTCTTTTTGAAGTCGCGACTGGCAAGCTTATAAGGTTTGAGGATATTCATCGCGTTCTCGACGCCCGGCAAACTTTCAAACACTTCGCGCTCAACGGGTCGCTCGTCGCCAACGACTGCAATCACGGTGCGCTCTTCGCCGACGATTGGGTGCGGCGTGAGCTGCAGCGAATGTATGCGTTCAATGACGCCTTCGATCTCTTGTTGGCTTGCGCCTGCTTTCATTGTGATAACCATCTTTTTTCCTTTTGCTGTTAGCTATTGGCTGTTAGCCGTTGGCGCGCTAATTGCTAACAGCCACCGGCTAACGGCTTGTCTTATTCCAACTTCCACCCACTGGGCAGCGGCTTGTCCGGACGCAATACTTCCGCTCCGCGAATGTAAACGTGCACCAACTCGCTCGCGCGCTTGGTGGTGTTCCAATGCACCATGACGCGGATGCAATTCTGCAAACTGCCCGGCACATCCATCTCATGCCAGCACATCAGCGCGATATCAGTCCACCCAAGCTGACGCGCCGCTACCGCCGGAAAGGCTGCGTTGAGGTCGCGCGTCGTGCTAAACAATGCGCTGCAAATGTCTTCGGTCTGCATGCCATTTGCTTCGACGATTTTTTCGAGCATCTCGCGCGTGGCTTCGATGATCGCCTCACGTGTATTTGCCTTTGCTGTTGTCGCTCCTCGCACACCGCGTAACCACATAAACTTTTTTACTCCTCAGTGATAAACAAAAAAAAGCGCGGAGCTTACACTCCGCGCTTCAATTTGACTTCTTCCGTCATCTTGTCACTATATGCGTGAGCATAAGCTGCCTTTACATTTCGTAAAGTAGCTAAACGAATACGCATAATAGCTAAATGCCCGCTTCATTTGACCGCGCGATATTAACCGCAAATACAGAGATTGTCAAGTGCAGAAACAACTAATCGCAAAGCTGATACATCAAAGAGATTTTCTTTGTCATTCTGAGGAGCGAAGCGACGAAGAATCTCTATGAAGCGCAACAACAGTTATTGGCAATCATAGAGATTCTTCGCTCCTTTTAGTCGCTCAGGATGACGCGATTTCTAGGTCTATTTCAACTGTCTGTAGTAAACCAGTGTGTGATCCTTAGCCAGATCGGGCTGCAATATCTTGACAAGGTCAGCCAGCACAAGGTTCGGATACGCCGCCCCGCTCTCATAATAATCGTTGCCGCCGTTTTCATTCACCCGCGCATCGTTGTTCCACACTGCGCCACTCTTAAACGCAGCAAAGTTGGCATAGCGTGCATCCGCCTTTTTAATAGCAGCCAGATCGTTGATCGCGAATGCATTTGCCAGCCACACATCCGCTTTGTTTGCCTTTTCAAACACTTGCTCAAATTTGAGTGATAGGCTGCCCGTTGAGGTATCATCCGCCCATAGATAGCTCGCGCCCGCATCCGCAAACAGTTGCGCCGCATAGCTCTTGCCGCCCGGCACCGTCCATGAATCCTTGTATGGCATGTTGTTAAACAGCGTCGGCTTCTTAGTCGCAGCGCGCGCCTTTGCGGCGAGGTCGTTATATTGCTTTTGAATCGCATCAAAAGCCTGCGACGATTTGGCTTCTTGATTAAAAAACAGCGCCACAAATTTGCTCCACTCCGCTTGACCCAGAGGTGTCTGCTCCATGTAGCTCGCGTCAATCACCGTGTTGATCTTGGCTTCCATCAGCTTGGGATGTGTGTCAAACTCTGGCACGCCCAATCCGCTCGTCAGTACAAAGTCTGGCTTGAGGTTTAGCACTTGCTCGATATTGATTTGCGGGCCGCCACCTACAGCTTTGATTTTGTTTTGTTTAATGAGGTCACGCACTTTGACGTTGCTGACAAAATCGAGACTATCCAGCGCCACGAGTTTGTCGAGCGCGCCCGCCTGCTCCAAAAATGGAACCTGCGTCGTCGAAGTCGCAATCACGCTCTTGGATGGCACTTCGATCATCTGCGCTTTGTCATAGCCACTTGGTTTGGGCGCGCCGCATTGCACCAGCACATATTGGAATTGATCTTTCGCCTCGCGCCACGCATTCATGACCGTGACGACTTTGTAAGATTTGGCGTACTCCACCTTAAAATTTTTTGCGTAGCTGATCGCG
>CAZVQE010000200.1:0-5289 GCA_964628875.1 uncultured Anaerolineae bacterium | reverse complement strand
CGCCCGACCTGAGCAACCTCTGGCAAAAGCTGTGGTTTCAGCATCAAGAGTATCGCATGCTGTTTTTGAATGCAATCTGGTTCGCATGGTTCGCGCTACTTAATGTGCGCACGCAACTGTTGCTCTTTGTCAGTTGGGGGCTAATGGCGATCACGGCGCTCGGGCTATGGCGCTTGTATCGGCGCGCGTTGCCATCGGCGCGCTTGCTTGGCTTTGTACCGATTGTGTGGCTTGTGTTTAGCCTCGCGCAATATGAGTCGCTGTTGTGGGCGGTCACCATGCACTTTCATTTGGCAAGCGTTGGCTTTGTGTGGATGCTCGTCGCGCTGACCTCGTCGCGCTTCAACGCAGTCCACTTATTCGGCGCAGCCGCGTGTGCGCTGCTCGCGTCCTACTCATATGGTAGTGGCATGTTGGCATGGCTCGTTGGTGCGTTTGTGTTGCTCCTGCTTCATCGTCGCGCACTCTTATTTTGGCTGTTAATCGCAGCCGCAGCCATTGCGTTTTATTTCTTCGATTACACAACTTACAGTTATTCACAGCTCACTTTCTTCGATATCTTGCGTCGCAGTCCGCTCGATGCCGTGCAATTTTTTTTGACCGCCGTCGCCGCGTCGATCACGGGCAGCACACCATCGCTGCGCACGCTGCCGTTGCCCGTCTTTGTCGGCGCGCTTGTGTTAATTTCATCTGCGATTGCGTTACTGCGTCTGCGACCACGTGAGCGCGCACAGAGCGCCATTCCGCTCGCGCTCATGCTGTTTGGCGCGGGCACGGCTGCCGCGCTGACCTACGGACGCATCGGCATCGGCTATGGCATAGATCAGCCGCTACTCGGCGCGCTCGTGCCGCGCTACATCACCTCGACCTACTTTGCGATTGTCGGCGCGTACATGCTCTGGCAAATGGCGCTGCCACGCGGCGCAACCATCGCCTTGATCGTGACGATGCTGGTTGGCTTGTTATATGCCAACATTCAGGGTGTTGCGCGCGGCGCAAATTGGCGCGAGCAACAACGCGGCGCGCGATTCCTCATGCAGACGTATCAGTCGCAAGCTGACGGCACACTCAGCGCCTATCTGACCAACGCGCAATGGTTGCGCGAATACGCGCCGACTATGCAGGCGCAACATGCCTCAGTATTTGCGCAGCCACCGACGCAGTGGCTCAATCTTGCTGATGTGACCGACACCGTGCCATTGCGCGCGCCATTCACCCAAAGCCTGATCTGCCCCGTGTCGCGCATCAAGCAGATCGAGGTTGCGCTGCGCAAGCCCGTCGCCTCGCGCGTGACTGCCATCGTCGAGCTAGATGGCAAGCTCGTCAGCCAATCGCAGGTGAGCGACGCGCGTGTCTCGCCCGCGCAGGTGTGGTTTGATATCAATCTCGCCGCGTCGATAGAAAACTGCGTAGGCAAAAATTTACGCGTGACCTTGCAAACGGATGCGGCTGATGTTGAGGTCTATCGCTTTCAGCGTGACGCCGTTGGCATCCAGCTCAATCACGCCGCCACATTTTTGGATCGTCTGTTTTTGCGTATGTTGCGCTAGATCGTGTTGCTGCTACAGATTGACCCCGCGTTGCGCCGCGATGTCGAGATCGTGCTAGATGCGCTGTCGAGCGAGATTCCAGCCATATTGCGTGACAACCTCATCGGTATTTATTTGGATGGCTCTCTGGCGCTGGGCGATTTTGACGCTGACAGCGACATTGATTTTGTCGCGGTGATCCATCAGTCACTTGCGCCGCATGAGTTTGCGCAGTTGCAACACATGCACACGCGCGTTGCGCAGTTGTCGTCGCGCTTTGCGTTTGACATCGAAGGCTCGTACATCACAGCGCAAGCATTGCGCAGCGCGCGCGAGAGTCAGCCGCCGCACGCCACGCTTGAGCGCGGCAAAGATGAACGGCTAAAAATGGATCAGCACGATGACGCCTACTGGACGGTGCATCGCTGGGTGTTGCGCAATCACGGCATCACGCTTATGGGCGCGCCGTCACAGACGCTGATAGATGACGTGTCGCCGCATCTACTACAAGATGCCGCATGCGAGATTTTGCGCACGTGGCAGTCGCGGGTGAATCGCGCCGCACAGATCTTTGAGCGTCGCGGCTATCAGTCTTATGCGGCGCTTTCGATGTGTCGCGTTTTGTATACGCTTGACGTGGGCGGCATCGTGTCAAAAAAAGTTGCGGCTGATTGGGCGCGCAAAAACTTGCCTGCTCAGTGGCGAGCCGTGATAGACCGCGCATGGCAGGGCCGGCAACAGCCCGATTCAATATCAACCGCGCGCGATATCGCTGAGACCGTAGAATTGATCCGTTACACATTAACGCGTGCGAGAATAATTGATCTGGATACATGATGGACACAAACACCCGCGAACAACTACGCACGTTTATCCGCACACATCGTCAAGCGGCGCTGGCTGTGATCGAAGACGGTGAGCCGATGACAGCGATGGTCAGCTATGCGCTGAGCGACGACGATAGCGCGTTACTGATTCACCTGAGCAATCTCTCGTCGCACAAACGCGCGCTCATGGCGCATGCGCAATGCAGCGTGTTGATCGCTGCGCCTGATGACGGGCGGGCTGAGGTATTGTCGTTGCCGCGTGTCTCGATCCAAGGCAATGCCATGCTGCTGTCCAAGAGCAACGCGGCGTATGCACAAGCCAAAGCGCGCTATCTCGCGCGATTGCCTGCGTCTGAGCTGATGTTTTCGTTGCCAGATTTTGATTTGTTTGGCATTCAGATTTTGCGCGGGCGGTATGTCGCGGGGTTTGGTCGGGCGATGGATTTTGCGCCGACGGACATCAAGGGCTGAGTGGCGGTGAATCAAGCGCAGAGCGACTCGAAGTTGAGCGCCAAATTCGCGCGACAACCGATTCACCCAAACCAGAAAAATAAAAGCACGCAGACGATGCTGCGTGTTTTTGATTGCGGGAGTAGGATTCGAACCTACGACCTTCAGGTTATGAGCCTGACGAGCTACCACTGCTCTATCCCGCGATAACTTTGCAATTATACCAAAGTTTTCATTTAGATGCGATAAAATTTTGTTCTATGGAAATTACATGGCACGGACATTCGTGCTTTCGCATGGTTGAGCGCGGCACACTCACGGTTGTCACCGATCCTTATGCTGACAGCGTCGGCGACGATCCGCCCAAGCTCAAAGCTGACATCATCACCATCAGCAAAGACACGCCTGAGCACAACAACACAAATGCCGTTGTCGGCGCGCAGCGCGGTGATGTGCGCACGGTGCGCGGACCCGGGGAGTATGAGATGGGCGGCGTATTTATCTCAGGCGCGGCGATGAAGCAAGACAAGAAAAAAACTGACGCCGAAAAATCAACCGCATACTCATTTAACTTTGATGGGTTGCGCGTGGTGCATCTCGGCGGGTTGAATTTTGTGCCGTCACAGGCGCAGATTGATGCGCTTGAGACGGTAGATGTGTTGTTGCTACCCGTCGGCAATAGCGCGTGTCTCACGCCCGCACAAGCGTCTGAGGTTGTCAGTCTCATTGAACCCAGCATCGTCATCCCGATGGACTATCGCGCAAGCGGCATCGCGGGCGGCAAGCTCGAGGGCGTGCAAAAGTTTCTCAAAGAGATGGGCATCAATGAAGCTAAGCCGCAAGAGTCGCTCAAAGTCACGCGCTCGTCGTTGCCCGAAGATACGCAAGTCGTGTTGCTCGAAGCGAAGAAGTAAACTACTAGGTGCATGGCAAAACTCATCCTGAGTTGGAATCTAAAATCCGAGGACACCTCAAAGTATTTTGAGTTTGTCGTGCAAAACTATTTGCCGGAGCTCAGCAAATTTAATATGCGTCCGTCGCAGGCATGGTACACACTCTATGGTGCGGGACCGCAGATCGTCACGACTATCGAGACGCCTGATGGCGACTACGAGAGCATGCTCAAAATTGTGCGCAGTCCGGCGTGGGCAAATCTGCGCGCGATGCTGGATGAATTTGTCACCGACTATCGTCAGCATATCGCGCATTAGACACAACATAGATCATGGCTAATTTTGATTTACTCAAGGACTTGATTCAACCCGCAAAAACGAAAATCGTATTGCTGGTGATGGATGGCTTGGGCGGGTTGCCGCGCAAGAGCGATGACAAGACCGAGCTCGAAGCCGCCAACACGCCAAATATGGATCAGCTGGCGCTCGAAGGTTGCCTCGGACAACACTATCCCGTTGAGATCGGCATCACCAGCGGCAGCGGTCCCGGTCATCTTGGGTTGTTTGGCTACGATCCGATCAAGTTTGAGATCGGACGCGGCGTGCTCGAAGCGGTTGGCATTGGTTTCCCGCTAACGACGCGCGATGTGTGCGCGCGTGGCAACTTTTGCACGCTCGATAAAGATGGCAATATCACTGACCGCCGCGCAGGTCGCATTCCCACCGAAAAGTGCGCCGAACTCGTAAAGAAAATCAACGCCGCAAATATCAAGGTGGCAGATGGCGTTGAAATTTTTGTCGAGCCCGTGCAAGACTATCGCTTTGTGGTCGTCATGCGTGGTGATGGCTTGGCGGGGAATATCGCCGAGACCGATCCACAACGCACGGGAGTGCCGCCGCTTGCGGCTGTTGCGCATGACGCAGCATCGCAACAGACTGCGGCGCTATTTAACAAATGGATCGCCGCGGCAACTGAGGTCATCCGTCACGATGTGCCTGCGAATGGCATGACTTTGCGCGGGTTTGCGTCTGATCCGGCGCTACCAAAATTTAAAGATGTGTATGGCTTGAAGGCGGGCGCGATTGCAGTGTATCCGATGTATCGCGGTGTGGCGTCATTGGTTGGCATGGATGTCGTGCCGCATCACGCGCACACCGTCGCGGAGGAATTTGAAGCCGCCGCGCAAGTTTGGAATGACTACGACTTTTTGTTTATTCACGTCAAGTACACCGACAGCCGTGGCGAGGACGGCAACTTTGACGCGAAGCAAGCCGTGATCGAAGAGGTGGACGCAGCATTGCCAAAACTGCTCGAACTCAAACCCGATGTGCTCATCATCACGGGCGATCACAGCACACCGAGCCAACTCAAGAGCCACTCGTGGCATCCAGTGCCGTTGTTGCTCAGCGCGCCCGCGACGGCGCGGCGTGACTTTAGCACGGCATTTGGCGAGCGCCAAGCCGCACTCGGTGGTCTCGGCACATTCCGTTCGGCAGACATCATGCAGTTTGCGCTTGCGCACGCGCAACGCCTAGCAAAGTACGGGGCGTAGGATTTTAGGGCTTCGCAATGAAGCGATTATCTTTTCA
>CAZVQE010000199.1:0-5311 GCA_964628875.1 uncultured Anaerolineae bacterium | reverse complement strand
CATCGCTGCATGATGTGCCACCTGAGAATCAATTCTCAAGCTGGCAAGACCTGCTAAATAAGCCAAAGCTCTCGCGCGCGCTCATCAACTGCACTCAAGATCAGATGCACGTAGATTCGACGATTGCCGCGCTCAAAGCAGGCTACGACGTGCTACTCGAAAAACCGATGGCGATCAATGCGCAAGACTGCATTCGATTGGTCGGGGCGGCGGAGCAATATGGGCGGCATTTACAGATTTGCCACGTCTTACGCTTCACGAGTTTCTTCGGCAAGTTATTTGAGATCGTCAATTCAGGGCGACTCGGTCGCATCATGACGATAGACCATCGTGAGAATGTGGCGTACTATCACATGGCGCATAGCTTTGTGCGCGGCAACTGGCGAAATGAGGCTGAGTCCGCGCCCATGATCCTCGCCAAATGTTGTCACGACTTCGACCTGCTGATTTGGATCATGCAACAACGTATCGCGCGGTTGCAGTCATTTGGCGCACTCAGTCACTATCGCAAAGCAAACGCGCCAACTGATGCGCCATTCCGCTGCACCGACGGCTGCGCGCACGAGCAGACCTGCGCGTGGTACGCGCCGCGACTGTATGGCGCGTTGCCCGACACTGAGCCGATGGGCAAATTTATGGCTTCGGCGCTCGAAGGTGGCAACACGCCGCAATCGCGCTTCGAGAAATTAAAAAACAGCCCATACGGACGCTGCGTATATCACTGCGACAATGATGTCGTAGATCATCAAGTGCTCGCGCTAGAGTTTGAGGGCGGCGCAACCGCCACATTTACGATGCACGGGCACTCGGACGTCGAAGGGCGCACGATGCGTTGGGACGGTACACGCGCTACGTTGTATGGCGACTTCACCGTTGGGCGACCCTACGAGCTGCGCATTTGCGATCACGGCAGTAACAACGTCGAGGTGATTCGATTTGACGACGCAGCCACTAATCACGGCGGCGGCGACTTTGGCATCATGCGCGATTTTTTTGCGGCGCTCAACGGTCAAAGCTCGATTCACCGCACGACCGCGCGCATGTCGCTGGCAAGCCATCTTGTGTGTTTTGCAGCCGAGGAGTCGCGGTTGCAAAAGCGCATGGTTGAAATACAATCGTAACGTGAGTTTAGCTTAAGCGAAGGAAAGCATGAATGTCATTCTGAACGAAGCGTAGCGAAGTGAAGAATCCCTGTGTTGAGGCGATAGAGATTCTTCGTCGCGCGCCGCGCTCCTCAGAATGACACGTTCGCTTTTATTCCGAACTTGCATAATCTTAAACATATCGGAGGACACATGTTAAAAATCGGAGTTATCGTTGGGCGCGAATGGTCGTGGCCCCCCGCATTTATCGAAGAAGTAAATAAGCGCAATCAAGGCGTGATTGCCGAATACGCCAAGCTCGGCGGCAGCAAAATGAATGAGCCTTGCGAATATGCGGTGCTGGTTGATCGTATCTCGCACGAAGTGCCGTACTATCGCACTTATCTCAAAAATGCGATGTTGCAAGGGTCATATGTCATCAACAATCCATTCATGTGGACGAGCGATGATAAATACTTTGGCGCATCGTTGATTACCAAGATGGGCATCGGCAGCCCAAAGACCGTGGCGCTGCCCAACAAAGAATATGTGCCGGGCATCGTCCTCACGGAGAGCCTGCGCAATTTGCAATACCCGATGCCATGGCAAGAGATCATTGACTATCTCGGCGGCTTTCCGGTTGTGCTCAAGGACGCGCATGGCGGCGGCTGGAAGAATGTATCGGTTGTGCGTTCATTCGATGAGTTGTTTCGCGCCTACAACGAAAGCGGCTTGCTGACGATGGTGTTGCAAGAATTTATCAAGTGGGACAACTATGTGCGCTGCATGGTGCTGGGTCAAGAACAAGTTAAGGTCATGCACTATGACACTGACGCGCGCAAATATTCGCCGCACACATTATCGCCTGAGATGCACGCGCATGTGGTGGCTGAATCGCTCGCCGTCTGTCGCGCACTCGGCTACGACATGAATACGATGGAATGGGCGATCCGCGACGGCAAAACATACGCGATTGACTTTATGAATCCAGCGCCCGACATGGATATCAACTCATGCGGCGTGGACTATCACCGTTGGTGCGTCGAGCGCATGGCAGACCTATGCATTGATCGCGCCAAAAATCCACGCCCGCAAATGGCGCCATTTACAACAGCCGTCAGCTGATACTCACAATGAACACACTCACTCAAGCGATTGACCAATATCACGCGCTGCTCGACGACGAGATGGCGCGCGCCAGTAACGAGTTGCTCGAAGAGCAGCAACAACGACGCGGATTGTTTTTTGGCACGCGCCCACTCTGCAGCGTGCTGCGTCCGCGATTCCTCACCAGCGAGCAGTATCGCTATCTGCAGAATGCGATCCGCGACATCATGCCGGTCTTTGCAAAGGCACATCGCGCGGCGATAAGCGACGCCAACATCCGCAAACAATTCATGATGGCAGATTGGGAAGAAAAGCTCGTGATGAATACGCCACAAGCCTATCGCGCGACTAGCCCGACTGCGCGCATGGATTCGTTTTATGTGCCTGAGACTGGCGAGCTCAAATTTACCGAATACAACGCCGAGACGCCGGCGGGCATCAGCTACAACGATGCGCTGACCGAGATCATGTGCGCCCTGCCCGTTATGCGCAAGTTTGAGCGGCGTTACGAGGTGCGCCCATTGCCCGGCAAACATCACGTGTTGCACGCGCTTAATGAGAGCTATCGCCAATGGGGCGGCAAAGAGCGACCGCGCATTTGTATCCTTGATTGGAAGGATGTGCCGACCTACAGCGAGTTTGTACAGTTCGATCAATATTTCAAAGAGCAAGGTTACGACAGCATCATCGCCGACCCGCGCGAATGCGAATACCGCGACGGCAGACTATTTGCGCGCGGCTACGCGGTCAACATCATCTACAAACGTGTGCTGATCACCGAACTGATCGAACGCATGGGGACTGATTCACCTGTGGTGCGCGCAGTCAACGATCACGCCGTATGCATGGTCAACCCATTTCATTGCAAAGTGCTACATCGCAAGACAAGCTTTAGCGTAGTCAGCGACGAAGCCAACAGCGAACTATTTACTGCTGACGAGCAACGCGCGATTGATCGTTTTATTCCGTGGACGCGGCTACTCAGTCAGCGCTTCACTGTGCTGGGCGGGCAACGCATTGACCTGCTGCCCTATCTCGCCGAACACAAGGACAACTTTGTGCTTAAGCCTGCGGACGAGTACGGTGGCAAAGGCATCGTGTTGGGTTGGACAGTGCCATCAGACGAATGGCAAAAAGCGCTCAAGGATGCGCTCACCACACCGACAATCGTACAGCAGCGTGTGACGGTGCCAAGCGAGCCGTATCCAAGCTATATAGACGGACGCATCCAAGTTTTTGATCGCATGCTCGACACAAACCCGTATGTGTGGTACGGCGAGTACATGTCGAGTTGTTTGACGCGACTTAGCACTGCGGCTTTGTTGAATGTGACTGCAGGCGGTGGCAGCACTGTGCCAACCGTTGTGATCGAAGCGCGCTAAACAACTCTCTCGTTTTTGCAGTTGCAATCTGCTGGGTCAAAAAGCTCAGTCGGTTGCAACTGCGCTTTGTGTTGCGGCCTTCATCGTGGCGTGAGCGATTCACCCAGCAATCACTCAAACCTCAGCGCTGCTGCAACAACATGCCAAGTCGCACACGCGCTGATGCATTTAACGTGTCGAGTTTTTGCGCCTCAGCTAGCTCGGAGGCTTTTTGCAAATCGCTGATGGCGCTGGCGCGATCGCTCTTTGCTTCAAACGCCGTCGCGCGCAAATAGTAGCCCACAGCAGATTGAGGCGACTGTGCGATGGCGGCATTGAGGTCGCTCATCGCGCGGTCTACGTCTTTGATTCGCAGATAGACCTGCGCGCGCTCCAACAAAAAGTCTTCGGCACTCAGCGAGCGTTGCGCAACTGCAAATTTATCTGTGGCTTGCGCCTCGCCACGCAACTGCCCCAATGCGCCGCGCCATAGATTCAACTCAGCATTGGCTGTGGTGATCTGCAACCCTGCGTCAATGGCGCTGATCGCGCTCGGAATATCGCCCGCATCAAATGCAGTCACCGCGTCATTGATCGCATTGCCAACCGGATTAGGTGGAAAGAGCCAGTCGCGCGCAAAGTAAGCCACAGCTACGACGGCAAACGCAACCAGCAAAATCTTGTCAATGGTACGGCGTTGCGCGGCACGCTGCGCCGCTATCGCCTCATCCAGTTTCCACCACGCGCCTTTGGCATTGTCAGGTTTCATCGTCGCGTATGCGCGATCACCACCCAATGCATTCACGACTTTGCGCGCGTTGTTCGTCATGCGATCATCTACGCCTTTGAGTCGCGCCATTTCCGCGCGGATATCAGCGCGCTGCGATTGCAATTCATGTACATAGCGCGCGGCTTGCTCGCGTGTCGAGATGAGTTTTGATGCGTTTGTTGGATCGAGATTAGCGAGGATTTTTTCGCAAGTTTCGATAAGTGCGCGCAGTTCGTCAGCGCTATTTAAGTTTGCAGTCGCTTGCTGCAGCTTGCTCATTGCTGCGGCGGTTCGCTCGGTTTTTCAGATTCAGCAGGCGCTGGCGTTGAGCGTTTGGCTAGTTCTTCGTTGACTTTGCGCAAGCTATCAGTGATGCCTTTGCGCACATCAGTCAAGATTTGCGGGCCGTTGGCGGCTTGCCAAGCATCACGCGCGGCAGTCTGGGCGTTGTCTTTCGCCTTTTGCAAATTTTCGTTTTTCTTGAGCTGCTCTGCGGTTGAATCGAGTTTCTTATTCAATTGCTCAAGACCTGCACGCAATTCATTCTCAACATGATGACGCTCATTGCTGTTCCACAATGCCGTGAGCAAATTGCTGAGGTTTTCACCGAGACGATTAAGCTCATTTACGATTTCGGACTGAGGGGGTTTATTTTGATCTGACATATATGGACCCAACAGGGGTCGAACCTGTAACCAACGCTTTATGAGAGCGCTGCTCTGACCATTGAGCTATGGGTCCCACGCAATATGAAAATTATACGCGCCAATTACAATGGATACATGAAACGATACGACGCCATCCTTTTTGATTTGGATGGCACACTGCGCGCAAGTGAGCCTGAGGGGTTTGAGATTTTTGTGCATTTTGCGCGACGGGTTGGCATCGAATTGAGCGATGAGCAGGCGCGACAAATCGAACGCACCGCGCACTTGTATTGGGCGAGTGGCGCGCGCGTGGATTCGGACTTGGCGCGATTTGACCAACGTGGA
>CAZVQE010000198.1:0-5337 GCA_964628875.1 uncultured Anaerolineae bacterium | reverse complement strand
TAAACACATCTATGTCAGACCGACCCAAGCTCATCCTCATTGACGGACACTCACTCGCCTATCGCGCGTATTTTGCGATGGCAAATACGCCGCTCTCGATCAAGCGCGATGATGGCAGCGACGAGCCAACCGGCGCCGTGTTTGCATTTACAAACATGTTGCTCAAGGTCATGAAGCAAGAGCAACCCGATCGCATCGCCGTCGCCTTTGACGTCGGTCGCACGTTCCGCGACGATCTCTACGCCGACTACAAAGGCACGCGCGAAAAGATGCCCGACGAATTGCAACAACAGATGAAGCGCATCCAACAAGTCGTGCATACATTCGGCATTCCGATTTTTACGGCAGATGGCTTTGAGGCGGACGATGTGCTCGGCACGCTCGCCAAACGCGCCAGCCATGAGGGCATGGATGTGCTGATCGTGACCGGCGACCGCGACGCGCTGCAGCTCGTGTCGCCTGCGGTCAAGATTTTTACCTCGCGCAAATCGTTTGATGACACGATCATCTACGACGAGGCGCTCGTCGTGCAAAACTACGGCGTCGAGCCAAAGCAACTGATTGACTACAAGGCGCTACTCGGCGACACGAGCGACAACGTGCCGGGCGTACGCGGCATCGGCGAAAAAACCGCGCAGTCGCTCTTGCAACAATACAAAACGCTTGACTCAGTCTATGCGCATCTGAGCGAGATCACGCCAAAACGCGCCCAATCCGCGCTCGAGGCTGGCAAAGACAGCGCCTATCTCAGCAAGACACTGGTAACCATTCGCACCGATGTGCCGCTGACGATTGATTGGGATGCTTGCGCCGCCGAGCTAGATTACGCACATGCCGCCGCGCTGTTTAGAGAATTGAAATTTGAGAGCCTGATCAAACGTCTGCCACAACTCAACACCGAAGCGGGCGCAAAAGTTGACGCGGCGCAAAATGAATTGATGAGCGCGCCTGTAGATGTGCCGCGCGCGCCATTCACCCAAGCCAACTACATACTCGTAGACAGCGACGCGCAATACAAGGCGCTGCTCAAAGCGCTCAATGGCGCGCGGCAAATCGCGTTTGACACCGAGACGACCGGCACCGATCCACAAACCGCGGAGTTGGTTGGCATGTCATTTAGCGTCAAAGACGGCGAGGCGTGGTATCTGCCGATTGCGGCGAGATCAATTGCCAGCGAAACCGAAGGTCAATCGTCGCTCTTTGGCAGCGCGACGGCGAGCGTCAAGCCAGCGCACTGGGAATTGGATTCGGCGAGCGCAAAGTTTGAGCCGATCGTGCAAGCCATGCAGCAGCCAAAAACTGAGCTGATCGCGCACAACTCGAAATATGACATGGCGGTGTTGCACAAGCTCGGCGTGAGCTTTGACAAGCCTGTGTATGACACGATGTTGGCGCAATTTGTGTGCGAGCCAAGCAGCCCGCTCGGTCTCAAAGCGCTTGCGGCGCAATTGCTCGACATGCACATGACCGAGATCAGCGAGCTGATCGGCACGGGCAAAAAACAAATTAGCATGCGCGAGGTGCCAATCGAAAAAGTCGCGCCCTATGCCGCAGCCGACGCCGACGCGACCTACCGATTGGCACAGCTACTCAAACCGCGCGTCAAACAACTGCAAGTCGAGAAACTCCTCAATACGGTTGAGATTCCGCTCGTGCCCGTGCTGATTGACATGGAAGCCACCGGCGTCGCGCTAGATGTGAAATATCTTGGGCTGCTGTCGGTCGAGATCACCGAGCGACTGCGCGAGCTCGAAAAACAAATTTACGAACAAGCGGGGCTGGCGTTTAATGTCAACAGCACGCAACAACTCTCGGACGTGTTGTTTGGCAAATTGCAACTGCCGACGCAAGGCGTGAGCAAAACGGCGGCGCGCGGCAAAGAAGGCAAACAATCCTTTAGCACGGCTGCCGATGTGCTGGAATCGCTGCGCGGCAAGCACGCAATCATTCCGCTCATCCTCGAACACCGCGAGCTATCAAAACTCAAAGGCACCTACGTTGACGCGCTGCCCGAACTGATTAATCCAAACACACATCGCATTCATACCGACTTTAATCAGGCCGGCGCGATCACGGGTCGCATGTCATCGTCGAATCCAAACCTGCAAAATATCCCGATTAAAACGGAGCTAGGTCGGCGCGTGCGCAAGGCATTTGTCGCGCGCAAAGGTTGGCGCATCATCAGCGCGGATTATTCGCAGGTCGAGCTACGCATCTTGGCACATCTCGCCGACGACGAAAAACTCAAAGATGCCTTCGCGCGCAACGAGGACATCCACGCGACGACTGCTGCGGCGATCTATGATCTGCCGCTCAAAGAGGTCAATGCCGTTCAGCGCAATTTTGCCAAGCGCATCAACTTTGGCATCGCCTATGGCATGGGCGCGTTTGCGCTATCGCAAAACACGGGCATGAGCATGGGCGAAGCGCAAGACTTTATCAAGCGTTACTTTGAGCGCTTTCCAAAGGTGCAAGCGTGGCTCGCGCACACCAAACAACTCGCCGCAGATCAAGGCTATGTCGAGACCGTCTTGGGACGACGGCGCTACTTCCCTGAGTTGCAATCCAAAGCCGCCAACGATCAGATGAAGCGTCGCGCCGAGCGCGAAGCGATCAACCATCCGGTGCAAGGCTCCGCCGCAGACATCATGAAATTGGCGATGATCCACATTCACAAAGCGCTCAACGACGGCGGCTATCAAGCGCGTATGACCCTGCAAGTGCACGACGAGCTTGTATTTGAGTGTCCGACGCCCGAGCTTGACGCTGTGAGTGAATTGATTGATCGCGAGATGGAAGGTGCGTATCCGCTGAGCGTGCGTCTCAAAGCCGATGTGGCCGTCGGCACAAACTGGGATGAGGTCGAGTGAGATTTTTTCACCACAAAAACACATAAGCTCAAAAGGTTTTTGTGCTTTTTGTGTTTTTGTGGTGACGCATGCAGATATTTGATGGCACAATTGCGTCACATGGCAGAGTCGCAATTCCCTGAAGTTTTTTTTGGCGCGGATCAAGACAAATCGCAACGTCTTGGCGTTGTCGTCGGCGGATCACTGTCTGACGGGCTAGAGATCAAGCTCGACGCAAAACCCGTTATCGAGGGACTCAGCGTCGGCGCGTATGTCATTATCACGGGGCAGACCGAGCGCATCTTTGTCGGACTCATTACAGATATCAGCCTCGACGCGATGGACGACAACATGCGCAGATCCCCGCCCGATCTGAGCAATGATCTCGTCGCCAAAATTTATCGCGGCACAGCGGTGTATGGCACGCTGCACATCAAACCCGAGCTGATCTGGGACACCGCCAAAAAACAAAAGTATCCGGTCAAGACTGTGCCGTCGCATTTTTCGATAGTGCGGCATGCTGAGCCAGACGAGATCCGCGAGATTTTTGCCGACCAAGCCGACGCGACGATGTATGACATCGGCTCGGCGCTCGACAACGATGCGCTCAAGATCAGCCTCAACCTCGAGCGGCTCGTTGAGCGCAGCACGGCGGTGTTTGGGCGCAGCGGCACCGGCAAGACATTTTTGACGTTGCCGCTGCTAGCGAGCATTGTTGAGAATCGGGCTGCAGCCTGCCTCGTGTTTGACATGCACAACGACTATGGCTACACGCTGAAGGGCGACAAGAACAAACAGTTGCCCGGATTAAAAAAACTAGGCAGCATTGCGCAGCGCATCGTCGTCGTCACACTCGATCAAAAATCATCATTGCGGCGCGGCAGCACGCCTGAGTTTTTGCTGACGATTGGCTACGATCAAATCGAAGCCGAAGACCTCGAATCACTCAAAAACATTTTGGCGTTGTCGGATGTGCAGGTCAATGCGCTCTCAATGCTCAAACATCGCTTCAAAAATGACTGGCTCAAAAAACTCATGAGCGATGAGGCAGACGAAGATGTCGAGGCGCTATTTGAAAGCAACAAAATCACCGAAAGCACATACGGCGCGATTCAACGCAAAGTCGGGCGGCTGCTCAATAAGCTCGACTTTTTGCAGCCCAAGGCAGCCGATGATTTTGCTCAGCGCATCCTCGATCATCTGCAGCGCGGCGACAGCGTTGTGGTGGAATTTGGCGGCTACGGCAACGATCTCGCCGCGTATGTTTTTGTCGCCAATTTTTTGACCCGTCGCATCCACGCACGATATGTTGCCATGAAAGAAGCTGCCGAAGGGGGCAACGGCGTCGAGCCGAACAAACTCGTCATCGTCATCGAAGAAGCGCACAAATTTTTGGAGCCGGATATTGCCAAGGAGACCATCTTTGGCACGATCGCGCGCGAGCTGCGCAAATACAACGTCACACTGATGATCGTAGATCAGCGCCCGAGCCAGATTGACGCAGAGGTCATGTCGCAGATCGGCACGCGCATCACCTGCGCGCTGAGCGACGAAAAAGACATCAGCGCAGTGTTTACGGGCATCCATGGCGCACAGCAATTGCGCACGGTGCTAGCCGCGCTCGACAGCAAACAGCAAGCGCTCATCATGGGTCACGCCGTGCCGATGCCGGTCGTCGTGCGCACCGCCGAATACAGCCAAGAATCAGCACAACGCTTTAACGCGCCTGCCGCAAAAAACGAAGTGCGCCAGAGTCAATATCGGCGCGATGACGACGCGAGTTTGATTTGAGTGAATTGGGACGCGGATTTTCAAGATTTACTAATCCGAAAAATCCGCGTCCGATTCGTCTATTTGCCAAGCATGTGACGAATTGTCACATTGCGATCTGCCTCGATAAATTGCTCAAACTCAAGCACATAGCCCTCGGGATCAAGCGCCATAAAGCCGCGCACGCCGATGGCTTCGCTCGTGCCAAGCGGTCTAAAGATGCGCACATTGCGCGCAATCAAGTGCGCGTGCCATGCGTCCAATTCGTCAGTGACAAAGCTCAAAATGACAGGCTTTGTATCGCTGGCTTGATGCGTGCCGCGCGCACCATCCACCAAGCCAACAAATGAATGCGGCGTGATTTGATAGATCTTGCAAAAGCCTTGATCCGCCGCGAGCGTCAAGCCAAGCACATCCGCATAAAACGCGCACGCAGCGTTGAGGTCGCGGTAATACAAAAATATCAGGGTTGCGTCCGTTTTGAAGGTTGGCATAAGTTTAGTTGGGAAATTTTTGAATCAAATCTACATCATCTATCACCGTGCGTAGGTCGAGCAACACGCGCTCGTCTTGAATGCGCGCGATCACGCCCGCCGCGCGCAACTCTGCCGCGAGGTCCGCCGCATTTGCACTACGCAGCGCGATCAACCAAGTCGGTAGTGTCTCGCCCGGCAAGCTGCCGCCACCAATCGTCGAAGTCCCATTCACAAGATCAATC
>CAZVQE010000197.1:0-5337 GCA_964628875.1 uncultured Anaerolineae bacterium | reverse complement strand
GCTGTCTCAAATGGACGAGGGCGTGATAAAGCGCGACATGTTGGCAAAGCCGCCGCGCGCGTGATTGAGCAACTTGTCAGCGATCACAGCGTCGTAGGTGTGTCATGGGGCACGGCATTGGCAGAGACGTTTGCTGAGCTGCGCCCTCAAAGTCGCCGAGATGTGACCGTTGTGCAGGTCATGGGTTCATTTGGCAACCGTGAGCCTGAGATTGACGGCGCCGCGCTTTCGAGCCAATTGGCGCATGCCTTTGGCGGCAAGTACATTCCTATGCCCGCGCCGTTGTATGTGCGCACGCCCACGATGCGTGATGCATTGCTGCAAGATCAGAGCGTTGCCAAAGCCATCGAGACACTTGCACGGGCTAATATTTTGATCGCAGGCATCGGCGCAGTAGACCCCAAATATTCGACACTGTTGCGCACGCAATACATCACGCCCGCCTATATCTCGCAGCTCAAAAAGCGCGGCGCGGCTGGCGATATCTGCGCGCTCAACTTTGACACCGACGGAAAAATTATTGAGACGCCATTGTCAAATAAGCGTGTCGGTATCAGCATTGCGCAAATGCTCAATATCCCGACGCGTGTTGGGATTGCGGGCGGCGAGCATAAACGAGATGCCATTGCGGCTGCTTTGGCAAATGAATTGGTCAACGTGATAGTCACGGATGAGCCGACAGCAGTAGGTATTTTGCAGTCATAGGAGAGGTTGTTTTTTTAGATGAATCAGATCGAACTGCTCGACAAGATGTTGCTCGTTCGCACTTTTGAAGAAAAAGCGGAAGAGCTATACATGCTTGGCAAGACGCATGGCACGATGCATTTGTCCATCGGACAAGAGGCAACAGCGGTCGGCGCAAGCCTTGCGCTGCGCGAGGGCGATTATCTGCTCAATACACATCGCGGACATGGACACTGTTTGGCGTGGTTTGGCAGCGACGTAGACAAGATGATGGCTGAGTTTATGGGCAAAGAGACCGGCTATTGTCGCGGGCGTGGCGGCAGCATGCACATCGCCAATGTAGACACCAACAATTTTGGCGCCAATGGCATCGTTGGCGGCGGCATCCCAATCTCAATCGGCGTCGGCCTCAGCATCAAAAAGCGCAAAACCGATCAAGTGTGTATGACGGTGTTTGGCGATGGCGCTTCAAACGAAGGCGCATTTCATGAGTCGCTCAATATGGCGAGCATCTGGAAGCTGCCGGTGATCTACCTGCTCGAAAACAACCAATATGCTATGAGTATGTCCATTCGCCGATCAACGAATATCGGTGAACTCAGTGTGCGCGCATCGAGCTACGGCATGCCGGGCGTGACGGTGGACGGCAACGATCTACTTGCGGTGCATGATGCGGTGTGTGATGCGGCAAATCGTGCCCGACGCGGCGAAGGTCCATCGTTGGTTGAGTGTGTGACCTATCGTTGGCGTGGGCACTCGCGCAGCGACCGCCAAGCCTATCGCACGCGCGACGAAGTGACCGAATGGCAAGATCGAGACCCCATTCGCCAGTGGGCGCAAAAAAACAACATCAGCGATGCCGATCTCGAGGCGCATCGTGCGCTTGCCAAGCAGCGCGTAGATCAAGCGATTGCGTTTGCCGAAGCCAGCCCTGATCCAAAAATCGAAGATGTCGCGGAGGGTGTGTATGCCTGAGACACTGCGCGAACTGACTTATGCCGAAGCGTTGCGCGAGGCGTTGCGTCAAAAGATGCGTGCCGATGATCGCGTGTTTTTGCTCGGCGAGGATATTGGCGTGTATGGCGGCGCGTTTGGTGTGACCGCGTCTTTGATAGATGAATTTGGCGCCGAGCGTGTGATGGATACGCCCATCAGTGAGGCGGGCATCGCGGGCGCATGCGTCGGCGCGGCGGTGGCAGGTATGTTGCCCGTGGGCGAAATTCAATTTATGGATTTTGTGACGCTGAGCATGGAGCAGCTTGTGTTGCAAGCCGCAAAGATTCGATTCATGTTTGGCGGCAAAGCCACTGTGCCGATGGTGCTACGTATGCCTGCTGGCAGCGGCACGGGCGCGGCGGCGCAGCACAGTGAGAGCCTTGAGAATTGGTTTGTGCATGTGCCGGGGCTCAAAGTGGTGATGCCAAGCAATGCGTATGACGCAAAGGGCTTGCTGATCGCGGCGATTGATGACCCGAATCCAGTAATCTTTGTCGAGCATAAATTGCTCTACAAGACAAAGTCGCATGTGCCAGAGGAGATGTATAGCCTGTCGCTGTCACAATCAAAAGTCGTGCGCGAAGGCAAGCATGTGACGGTGGTAGCCACCTCGATCATGGTGCAGCGCGCGCTTGAGGCGGCAGCCCAATTAGTCAAAGAAGGCATCGAGATCGAGATCGTGGATCCGCGCACACTCAGCCCGCTCGACGATGCGCCGATCATCGCCAGCGCCAAAAAGACGGGGCGCGTGTTGGTCGTGCATGAAGCCGTGAAGACCGGCGGATTTGGTGGCGAGATCGCCGCGCGTATTGCCGCGAGTGAGGCGTTTGATTATCTGGATGCGCCGATCCAACGACTTGCGGGTCTCGACATTCCGATTCCATACAACCGCGACCTCGAGCGTGCCTCTGTGCCGCAGGTCGAGGACATCGTGCGAGAGGCACGCAAACTGGCAAAAGGCGAAGTATGAAAGCCATCATCATGCCAAAATTTGGATTCACGCACGAAGAAGCTGAAATCGTGCGCTGGATCAAACACGACGGCGATGCCGTGCGTGCGGGCGAGCCGATTGCTGAGGTGACGACTGACAAAGTTAATATGGAAGTCGAAGCGCCTGAGGATGGCACGCTGGGTGGCATCGCCTATAAAGAAGGCGACATCGTCAAAGTTACGACCGTCATCGCCTATGTGCTAAAGGTGGGAGAGAGTGCGCCAGCGCAGACGACCACCGCGCCTACTGCATCTGTGGCGGTGAATGGAGCTGCGAGCGTATCTACAAATATCGTTGAAGCTACGCCTATCGCGCAACGCATTGCACGCGAGCAAGGTATTGATCTCGCCAAAGTCAAAGGCAGTGGCGCAGGCGGCAAGATTACGCGCGAAGATGTGGAGCGCTCACAAAGCAACGTGCTAGCGCAAGATGATGGACGCGTGCGCGCGACGCCGGCTGCGAGACGCATTTCACAAGAGCAACAAGTAGCACTCGCTGATATCAAGGGGAGCGGACCACGCGGACGCGTGCAGGCGGTGGATGTGCTGGCAGCGACGGCGTCAGTTGCACCTGTTGCGAGTGCGCCGACAGCCGCCGCCACAAAGACGATCCCGTTTGTTGGCATGCGCCGCACGATTGCGACGCGCCTACAGCAGAGCTACCAAGAGTTGCCGCATATCACCTTTGATGCGGATGTGGATGTAACTGCGGCGGAGGCGTTGCGCGCGCGCACCAATGCAAATCTGCGCGAAGGTCAATTCAAAGTCAGCCTGACCGCCATCATCGCCAAAGTGTGCGCGTGGGCGCTGCGCCATCATCCGCTGATCAACAGCCGACTCGATCTGCAAGCGCAGCAAATCGTGATGCTCGACGATGTAAACGTTGGCGTGGCGGTGGCGCTCAAGGACGGGTTGATTGTGCCAGTCATCCGTAACGCCGATCAAAAGGGCATCCTGCAGATTGCCGCTGAGCTGACCGATCTCGCGGAGCGCGCGAAGAGCAACAAGCTAAAACCCGACGATGTGCAGGGCGGCACATTTAGCATCTCAAATCTTGGCATGTATGGCGTAGATCGTTTTACGGCGATCATCAATCCGCCTGAGGTTGCCATTCTCGCGGTGGGCGCGACGGTCAAACGTTTTGTGCCGGATGCGGCGGGTCAGCCTGTATTGCGTCCGATGATGACGCTGAGGTTGAGCGCGGATCACCGCGTGGTGGATGGCGCAGTTGCGGCGCAATTTATCGCCGATGTGCGACGCGGGCTCGAGACGCCCGAACGGATGTTGCTATGAGTTTAGGAGGCAAATGATGGAAAGTTATGCGCTGGTCATTATTTTGATGGTGGTGCTGTGGTTGGTGCAGTTTGTGATGTCGTTTTTTCAGATGAATCGGTTTTACAAGCGCCAGTCGCAACTGCGCCGTGATGGTTTATTGGCGACGGGCATGGATGGCTCGCGCTGGAGTGGGCGCACTTATGGCGTCATGACGATTGATAAAAACAGTGTGATCAATCACGCTGAAAGCTTGTCGGGCATTACTGTATTTGCAACGCTGAAACCAGTGCCACAGTTAGTTGGCATGCGATTGGATGAAATCGCTGCTGAGAATGAACCGCCGCAAGGTGTGTCAAAAAGAAAGTGGGCCGCGTTTTGCGCCGCTGCACAGATGCTGCGTGATCATTTGCAGAAGAAGCACGCAACATCTGAACCGATTGAGTTAAGCAACGGCAAACCACCCGCTCTATCAGAGGAGGTGATCGCCGCAGGATAAATCATTTGTTTTACCTCACATATATCTGTTGTTGTTTTGTTTATCAATCTCATTACACGTTTTTAGTTTTAGGAGGATCAAACTTATATGGCTGGTTTAGCTCAATTTGCTGAATGGTTTATCGGCTTGTTTCAGGAAGGCGGAAAAGTTTTCGTTAGCCTGGTGACAGGCATTGTGCCGTTGCTCATTGTGTTGATGACATTTGTCAACGCGCTCATCGCGTTGATTGGACCAGAGCGCATTGACTCAGTTGGCAAGGCGGCGGGTCGCCCGGGGTTGGCGTACTATCCAGTGCGCTACATCATTTTGCCGTTTTTGGCGTGTTTCTTTTTGACCAACCCAATGGCATACACGCTGGGGCGCTTTTTGCCGGAGCGACTCAAACCCGCGTTTTACGATGCGGCAGTGTCGTATGTGCACCCGCCGTTGGGCATCTTCCCGCACATCAATCCGGGCGAGATTTTTGTGTGGGCAGGCATTGCAAAGGGCATCACCGATCGCGGCTTGGGTCTCGGCGATTTGGCGATTCGCTATCTGTTGATTGGTTTGGTGGTCATCTTCATTCGCGGTATTGTGACCGAGTACATCACCAAGATCATGTTGTCGCGACGTGCTGCGACAGCCGCTGCCTAATTTGCTAAGGAGAAAAAATCATGAACGGAATTAATGCATTACTCGTCCGCATCGGACGCTCTGTTGGTAAAGTCGTAGGCGCGTTGTATCAGGCAGGTCGTGATTCAATTGACCAAGTCATGAAGAACATCTTGCCCTTCATGGCGTTTATCAGCTTGGTCATCGGTATTATTCTCAAGACAGGCATTGGCACGGTCATTGCAAATACATTGTCACCGCTCGCTTCGTCGTTGCCGGGCTTGATCATCTTGTCGCTCATTTGC
>CAZVQE010000196.1:0-5348 GCA_964628875.1 uncultured Anaerolineae bacterium | reverse complement strand
CAAAATCTCAAACGCGTGTTGATCTATGAGCCCGCCGATATGACCATCTCGGTCGAGGCAGGCATGACCTTTGCGGAGCTAGATGCGATCCTCAAAGCCAACAATCAAGTGTTGCCTATGGACGTGCCGCTGCCCGCGCGTTGCACAGTCGGCGGCGCGGTCGCGGTCGCCGCGGATGGCGCGCGCCGCACCGCGTATGGCACACTGCGCGATGTGTTGCTCGGCATCAGCACTGTCGAGGCAGATGGGCGCATCAGCAAAGCCGGCGGCATGACCGTCAAAAATGTAAGCGGCTACGACATGATGAAGCTGTATCACGGCAGCTTTGGCACGCTCACGATACTCACCAGCGTCAATTTCAAAGTGTTGCCGCGCCCGCTCGCCGCCGCAACCGTGCGTTGTGAGTTTGGCACAGTGGATGCGGCGTTTGATTTGGTGGATCGCCTGCACGAGAGCCAGCTCACGCCTGCTGCGGTCGAATTGATTTTCGATCAACGTTTTACGCGCTATGACAGCGATCAATCTGCGGTGACACGCAACACATCCATCGAGATCGCGGTGTGCGCCGAGGGCATCCCTCAGTCGGTGGAACGGCACGTGCGCGATGTGCCAACATTTGCCAAACACGCATCAGCCACCAATGTGACGATCTTGCGCGATGAGCAACATACGTCGTTTTGGGAACGGGTCGCCGACCTGCCGCAAGTCGCGGAGACACCCGACGATAAGCTGTGCCTCAAGCTCACTTGCTTGCCCGCCGATCTGCGTCGCGCGCTCAACGCCGCCCAACAACACGCAAACGCCAATGGCGTGCGCCTCGCCATGAACGCACGCACACTCAATGGCGTGGCATACATTCGCGCACGCGGCGAGAGCAACGCGCTCATCGCATTTTGGCGCGCGCTCACCGCCCAATTCCCCAAAACCATCGTCATGTCAGCGCCGCCCGCCATCAAAGGCGCGCTGTCAGTATGGGGCGCGCCGCCCGCGGGCATCGAGCTCATGCGCAAGATCAAAACCGAGTTTGATCCACACAATCTCTTAAACGCAGGACGGTTTGTGATATGAGCGAGATCGCTATCAAAGATATCCCCGTGATCGGCTTTAGCGGCGCAGACGTGCCAGACGTCAACACGATCAACACATGCGTGCATTGCGGGCTGTGTCTGTCGAGCTGTCCGACCTATCGCATGACCGGCAGCGAGCTGGCGTCGCCGCGCGGGCGCATCTATTTGATGAAGGGCGTGAGCGAAGGGCGCATCTCGCTGACCAGCGATGTATTTAACGAGCAAATCGGGCTGTGCCTTAACTGCCGCGCCTGCGAAGCCGTGTGTCCGAGCGGGGTGCACTATGGCAACATCCTCGAAGCCAGCCGCGTGCAACTCAACGCATTTAAGCAAAGCGCCGAAGCAAGCGATAAAAAAATGGGCGCGCCTGAGCGTGCCGTGCGCGGCGTCGTGTTTGGCAAGCTGTTTAAGAATATGGCGCTATTTCGCGCATTTGCTGGCACGATGCGACTGTATCAAAAGTCTGGGCTACAGGCGTTGGCGCGCAATCTCGGCATCTTGAAATTGCTCAGACTGCAAGACACCGAAGCCATGCTGCCAAAGATCAGCGATGCATTTGTCGCGCCGCGCGGGCAGAGCTACGCGCCAACCACCGAGAAGAAATATCGCGTGGCTATGCTGACCGGTTGCATCATGAGCACTGCATTTGCGGAGGTGCATCAAGCTACCATCCGCGTGCTGCAAAAAAATAACTGCGAAGTGATCTTGCCGCAGGGACAAGGGTGCTGTGGCGCGCTGCATACGCACGGCGGCGATCTCGATGGCGGACGCGAACTTGCGCGACGCAACATTGACGCATTTGAGCGGCTGGGACTCGACAAGCTCGACACCATCATCGTCAATGCCGCGGGCTGTGGCAGCACGATGAAGGAGTATGCGCATCTGTTGCACGACGACCCACAATATGCGGCGCGCGCGCAGGCTTTTGTGAATAAGGTGCGCGACGTGCATGAGTTCTTGGGATCAATCGAGCTGAATGTGCGCGACCTCAAACCGCTGCCCGTCACCGTGACGTATCAAGAGCCATGTCACATGGCACACGCGCAAAAGATCACGACGCAACCGCGCGCACTGCTCCGCGCCATTCCACAGCTCAAGCTGGTCGAGATGTACGAGAGCGCCATGTGTTGCGGCAGCGCAGGCATCTATAACATCACCCAGCCTGAGATGGCCGGTGATCTTGGCGCGCGCAAGATAGACAACGCGCTCGCCACCAAAGCCAGCGTCATCGCCACAGGCAACCCGGGTTGCGCGCTGCAGCTCGCCACCGAGCTACGCAAACGCGGCGCGGATGTGCAAGTCAAATACATCGTCGAGCTGTTGGATCAAGCATACGGCAGCAGTTCGGGGTGAGGAGTTCGGGGTTCGGAGAGCGCTACGAACTGCGAACTTTGGACTTTGAAGTGACGCCAAGCTTGCCCTCTTCGTCGAGGAGTTGGATGAGCGCAGGATGCACATCGCACCATGCCTCGCTGTCGGCGTACTCCATCACCGCCAGCATCTGTAAGAGCGGCACCATCTCGGCGGGATGGGCGATGCGTTTGTGCAGACGCACCTCGCGCAACATCGCGCGTTGCTCAGCCGTAAGCATGCGGCGATATTCGGCGCGAATCTCTGCCTCAGCATTAAGCACGTGCTGCAACTGCACCACGCCCGTGCGTTGCGCCTGCGCGATGGATGCGCGCATCACGCGAGCCAATTCACCGAATACGCCGCCGCTGATGCGCACAGCCTCATCCACCACACGCGGCGCGAGCAGGTCGGGGTGGATGCGCCGATGCACCATCTCACGCAGCGTGGCATAGCCTGACTCATCGCGCGCGCTATTGCGCTGAGAATTGCGCGCGCTCAGACGCACATTGGGCACAAACACAGCGCGGTCACGGATGCGCTCAAACTCTGGCATATAAAACAACGCGTTGGACACGGTGTAAACGATCGCGCACTCGGGCAACAACATGGCTTCGCGGTGGTCACAAAAAATCTCTTTGCTGGCGGCGGCGTCGGGCTTGTCGAGATCGTCTATCAACAACAGCGGCATCTTGCGCGTTTGCTTGCGAATGACCTCCACAATGCTGTTGATGACCTCCATCAACTTGTAGGTGTCGTTTTCGATCACTTGGCGCACCTCGCGGCGCGTGGCGGGTTCGAGCTTCATGCGCACGCCAAGGTTTGAAAAAAAGCCCGCTAAGCCGCCTTCGATGTCTACTTGGCTCACGCGCGGGCCGCGCACGATAACCTCCATGACCTTGCCACGCCAACGCGTCAGCTCACGCTCAAGCGACTCGGGGATCTTGCCACCGCGCTTTGTAAAGTCGCTAAACAGGCGCTCGCCCATCGCCAACAAAGTCTCTTTGTAGTCGAGATTATTGACGTCAGCTTCGTCGCGCATGCTAAAGTAAATTGGAAAGTAGCGCGACTTGATCTCTTTTGCAGCGGCGATGCGGCGCAGCTCGGTTGATTTGCCGCAGCCGCGATTCCCCGACAAAAAATACTTAGGCGGCGCGCGAAACGGACTAGCTAACTCATCTTGCAAGCGCAGCGTCGGATTGTCAGGACGCGAAACGTAAAATGGATTGGGCGCGCCATTTTGCCGCGCCTCTAGCGGCAAATCTAGCTCGAAATTGAGCCAAGCGTGTTCGAGGTCATCGGCGCGCGCGTAATCCATATCAAGTTTATCAACTCAGTATCAATATCGTTCTGAGCAAAGCAAAAAATCTCTATTAACGAAGGCGATAACCGAAACAAGGCAGTAGAGATTCTTAGGCGTTTTGCGCCTAAGAATGATTTCCTCATCTAGTGACGCACATCTACACACGCTACGCAGGGACGGCATCCGTCATACTTTTGGCTTGCTCGATCCAATTTGCATAATCGGGCTTGCGCCAGCGTGGGGCGTCCATCAATTTGTCAAGCTGATCGGGTGTGCTGACTGCCAAATCTTCAACCGAGCGAATGCCGCGTTCAGTCAGCCGCATGGCGTAGATTCTGCCGACGCCGCGTATGGCTTGCAACCGATCTAAATTGCTGTTGGCGCTGTCATACGCAGCGTTTTCGTTTATGGCTGGCGACGGTTCACTTGGCTGCTCGCCGCGTTTGGTGCCGCCAAATTTTGAGGTGACGCGCGCAAACTCTTGGGTGAGATTTGACAAATCGGAAATCACGGGCGCATTGGCGCGCGACTTGGCACGCGCAGGCACCACATCCGACTGAATAAATGAATCATTTAGCGATGAATCCGTTTGGCTCGGTGCTACTGGCTCAGGCATGGCAGTCGGTGGCACTGATGGAGCAACGGGTGGCACAGTCGCTTTTGGCGTCGTTGGCAATGGCAACGCGGGTGTGTTCTCTTCGTCTGCCTCTAGCTCCGCGAGCCGCTGGCGCATCGAGTTGATATGCTGCGTGATCGTTTTCATATCGGTCTCGATCTCGGCGGCTAGATAGTTAATTGCGCTAAAGCGATCACGGTGGCGGCTGAGCAGCATATTGGCATACGCCAGATTGGATTGACGATCAACCGCCACGCGCTGAGTCTCGCTCAAATGCGCGCGCGCCTCATCAAGCTGTGTTGTCAATGTCACCACTGCGGTGTGTTTCTCACCAGCGGTGCGCTCAAGGTCAGACAGATGATTGCGTAGTGAATCAGATTGTGAGCGAAAGTCTTGCAATACACCGCCTAGATCGGCGATTTGCTTTTCGGCATTGCGCCAGCCCTCGCGCGCCTGATCAAGCTGTCGCTGCGTCGAGCGCAATTGCTCGGCGAGCATACTCTGCTCGCTGGTGCGCGTTTGCAGGTGCGTTTGCGCTTCGTCACGCTCACTGATGAGCTTGGTGTGTTCGGTGGTGGCTTGGTCAAAACTGCGTCGCAGCTCATCACGCTCTGATTTGAGGTTCCATTCGCGGCGCACAAAAAAGAACCGACCAATGATGACGCCGATCAGCACGCCAAATAAACTTACTACCAAGAAGATGGGCAACTCAAACCAGTTATCTGGCTCGGCTTGTTGCGCGAGTATCTGAAAAAGATAAGCGTTTGCAAGTAATGTCATTCTGTGTTTCCTGTATGTTTACTTTTTGAGAATTAGTCTTAGGTTATTGCAGGCTTTGTGGCGCGCAACGGCGGCTCGCCATCAAGGCGTAACCGCACCACACTGCCAAGCACACTAAACCAAAATGGCGCGCCAAATGTCATGGCAATAATCGTGATAATCAGCCCAATCATCTTGGTGACCCAACTGATAATTGAATCTGGCAGGGCGCGCGGATCAACGCCTGCGGTCT
>CAZVQE010000195.1:0-5356 GCA_964628875.1 uncultured Anaerolineae bacterium | reverse complement strand
CCAGCGCGCACCTGTGTCAGGCGAGCGCGCAGCTCTTGCGCCAACGCGCGATTGTGTTGCGCGTTGGCGCGAAACGCATCCGAGTTGCGATCAATTTGTGATTCGAGGATGTCCATAGCCTGATTTCACCACAAAAATGCAAAAGGCGCAAAACCTTTTTGAGATTTTGTGCTTTTGTAAATGTCATGAGTATGTGATTAAAAAAAGAATGTCATTCTGAGGAGCAAAGCGACGAAGAATCTCTGACACGTCATTTACACATCAGGGATTCTTCGCTCCCGTTGGTCGCTCAGAATGACATGCTTCAAGTAAAAAACTCACCAATTTTCGATGGTGCGCTTGATCGCCACGACAAATGCGTCCGCCGTCGCGCCATCCAAAATGCGATGATCAAACGACAAGCTCACAAACGCGCACGGACGAATCGCAATCGAATCTGCGCCGCCAACCTCGATGACTTTGACGCGCTTTTCAATGGCGCCAAAGCCGAGTATCGCGGCATTGGGTTGATTGATGATCGGCGTGCCAATCAGACTGCCGCTCGCGCCATGGTTGGTGATCGTAAATGTGCCGCCCTGCATATCGTTTGGCTGTAGCTGTTTGTTGCGCGCGCGCTGCGCGAGGTCTTGGATCTGTCGCGCGACGCCCATCAGATTCAACTCATCGGCGTTGCGGATGACCGGCACGACCAAGCCATCGTCACCGAGCGCGACGGCGATGCCGATATTGACCTCGGGCTTTAGGCGAATGGCATTTTCAGCCCATTCACTATTGACCGCGCGATGTTGGCGCAATGCCTGCGCAGTAGCTGTCGTCAGATATGCCAGCCACGTCAGATTGACACCGCCGCGCGCAAACTCAGCTTTGTGCGTCTCGCGGTGTTTTGCCACACGCCCAAAGTCGAACTCAAACACGGTCGTGACATGCGGGCTGGTGCGCTTACTCGCCACCATATGCTCGGCGATGCGTTGGCGCATGGTCGAGAGCGGCTGCACTCCAAGTTCGGAGTTCGGAGTTCGGAGTTCGGGAGTCGCGGTTTTAGTTTCTGACTCCCGACTTCTGTCACCTGTCCCCTCACTCTTCAGATGCGCCAACACATCTTGCTTGGTGACGCGCCCATGCTCACCCGTGCCGCGAATGTCATCAAGATTGAGTCCATGCTCCGCCACCATGCGGCTCACGATGGGGCTCACGCGTCCGCTGTATTTTTGAGGCGCGGGCGATGGGGCGGCGGTTTGTTGAATCGAAGCTACGGCAGGCGCGCCCTCGTTGCTCAATTCAGCCAGCAATGTGCCGACTTTGACTTTGTCGCCCTCGCGCGCAGTGATCTGCGCAATTTGCCCCGCTTGTTCAGCAACGACTTCAGTCGTGATCTTGTCAGTCTCGACCTCGACCAACACATCATGCAGTTTGATCGCGTCGCCGATTTTCTTGTGCCAGCGTGTGATGGTCACTTCATTCACACCGTCACCGAGATTTGGCAGTTTGATTTGGATCATAAATGTGCTTTGGTCGTTAGTTTTTAGTTGTTAGTAATTAGTGCCATAAACTAATAACCAACAACTAAACACTAACAACTAAAAACTGATTACAAATTCTTCAGTTTCTCCATTGCAGCTTGGATGCGCGCGCGCGTTGGCACGACGTGTTGCATTAGCTCGGCGCTAAATGGCACCGGGCAATCAGGCGCAGCGACACGCATAATCGGCGCATCCAGATCAAAAAATGCCTCATCCGCCAGCGTCGCCGCAATCTCACCGCCAAAGCCGCCCGTCTGAATATCCTCATGCACAATCAGGCACTTTGAGGTTTTGCGCACGGACTCTAGCACCAGCGCTTTGTCCCACGGCACGATCGTGCGCAGATCAATCACCTCGACGCCGCCGACCGCCTCAGCCGCCGCCTCACATATCTCCACCATCGCGCCCCACGTGATGACGCTGAGCCGATCTCCGCGCGTGATCAATTTGCCACGACCAAACGGCAACATGTAGTCGTCGCCCGGATACGGTCGGCGCGACCACGCCGCGTCATACGTATAGCGATGCTCAAAAAAGATCACGGGATCATTGCCGCGCAACGCCGTACGCAACAAACCGACCGCATCCTCTGCATTGGAGGGCATCGCCACACGCCAGCCGGTCATGTGCGCATAGGTTGACTCGCTGGTGACGCTGTGCCATATATCGCCTACCTTGCGAAAGCCACCTGCCATGCGCACGACCATCGGCGTCGCAATCGTGTTATTTGTGCGCCAGCGGATCGTGCCAATGTTGTTAATTTGTTCAAAGCAGGCGTCAGCATATTTGCGAAACTGAATCTCAGGCACGGGCAACATGCCCGCGCATGCCAAGCCAACCGCGCGCCCAATGATGCCTTCTTCGTTGAGGCTGGTGTCAAATACGCGCGATTCGCCATGCTTTGATTGCAAGCCAAGCGTGACTGCATGCACACCTCCTTTGACTGCCACGTCCTCGCCAAAGATCAGCATACGATCGTTGAGGCTCAGCTCAAGATCAAGTGTCCTGCGTATCGCCTCGACTGATGTGAGACGTCGCCCATCAGTCACATTGATATGCTCGCTGCCTATGCGCGGGCGGATGCCATTCGCCAACAAACCGCCTACCTTTTGCACTTGCCCTTCTTCATAAAATGTGAATCGTCTCGGCGCACTAACATCCGTCGTCGGGTGTGTCTCAGCCTCAAGCAGAGCATCACGGATATCCTGTTGTATCTCTGCCTCGAGCGCGTCCCACTCTGCCGCGCTCATCAACAAATGTTCGATCAGGTAGCGGCGCAGTTTTGGCAATGGGTCGCGCGCGCGCTCGGCGGCCACTTCGTCGGCAGGTTTGTAGCTGGCTTGGTCGGCGCTGCTGTGACCCGATAGACGCGGCACTTGCAATCGCACCAGCGCGGGTCCATCGCCTGAGCGTACGTGCGCGACCGCCTCATTCAACGCAGCCAATGCAGAGGGCGCATCTGTGCCATCTCCCTCGCAAATTTTGAGGTCCGCAAAGCTAGCAAGATTTGCGGCGACGCTGCCGCGCGGGGTCTGGCGAATCGAACGTGTGCTGATGGCGTATCCATTGTCATCAATGACAAATAGCACGGGCAAACGCTCGGTCGCCGCAATGTTGATGGCTGCCCAAAAACCGCCCTCGGACGTGGCGCCATCACCGGAGTACGCCACACATAGCGCGCTTTGTTGAGCTTGACCCTTGAGTTTGATAGCGTGCGCCCAACCCGTCGCCGGCGTAAATTGTGAGCCTGTGTCTGCGGCATTTGGCAGCACAGTGACATTTTTGCGCGGTGGCATCTGAAACACCACACCAAAGTCACGTCCATCGTTTGGGCTGCCGCTCAGCGCAAGACTGCCGAGCAGGGCTTCTTTGACGGTCAAGCCGATACCAAGCATGAGCGGGCGACAACGGTAATACACGCTGGCAGCGTCATTTGGCTCGCCGAGCATTTGACTCAAGATAGCCTGCCCCAGCTCATGTCCGCGCGCGCTAAATTGATAGCGCACTTTGCTTTTTGGCGTTAGCTCGTTTTCTTCGAGTTCGTCGAGTTGACGCGAGGTCAGCATGATGCGCGCAACGGAGTTCCAATTCACCTGCTCGGTAGTCTGAGTCTGATAACCGTTTGTCTTTGTCAGCATGTTTTGCTCCATGTGTTTAATAGCTTTACGCGCTTACACAATTTGCACTGCGGTTGTCATTTTGATTTCGTTGATGACAATAGATGTATGCGTGCGCACCACGCCCGGAATACTCGTCAATTGCCGCCAAAAAATATCAAGCGCGCGGTGATCTTTGACCAGCGCTTTGAGCATAAAGTCAAAATCACCCGTGATTTTGAAGCACTCTTGCACTTCGGGGATGCGCTGGATGGCGGCGCTAAATTGGTCGAGCAAATCTGGCTTGTGCATCTGAAAACCGATCTGAATAAAGCACATCAGATCGTAGCCAACAGTGTCAGGATTGACCAGCGCGACGTATTTGCTGATAAACCCTTGCGCTTCGAGGTTTCGCACACGCGCGTGTGTCGCGGCGTTTGAGAGCTTGACACGCTCAGCAAGCTCTGTGACGCTGATACGTCCCTCAGCTTGCAAGATTCGTAATAAATCTCGGTCTATTTCGTCGAGTGCTTTCAACGGCAAGAATTTATCAGAAATATATGTTTTTGTCAAGAATTTTTACGTCAAATTATAAGTTTTGAGAGATTATGTTTTGCAGGCGGTGTATTGCCGTCATTTCTTTTGTTTGGGTGAATCAGATGGTCGGCGCACGAAAATATTTTCGGTGCGGTGACGTGTGCGGCTGCGCTACAATGCGCATATGAGAAGTGAATCCGCCGCAGATGCCATTCGCCAAGTCATCGCCGAATGGGCGCGCGCCTCGCGCAACGGCGACGCCGACGCACTCAGCAAACTGATGACTGAGGACGTTGTGTTTTTGATCGCCGGGCAGCAAACGCCCATGCGCGGACGTGATGCATTTATGACGGCATCACGCGGCATGGCGGGCAAGATTCAAATCAACCCGTCGCACGATATCAAAGAGATCGAGGTTGACGGCGACCTCGCCTATTGCTGGAGCACTCTGACCGTGACGATGACGCCGAGCAACGGCGCGCCCATGAAAAACGCCGGCAATGTGCTTTCGATATTCAAAAAGCAGCCAAATGGCAAATGGGCGCTACACCGCGATGCAAATATGCTAATGCGTGTCGAGTAAATGGAACAAACTGTCTCCGACATATTACATGGCATTGACCTCGCGGGTACGGCGGTGTTTGCTATCAGCGGTGCGCTCGCCGCAGGCAAAAAACACATGGATATTTTTGGCGTGGTGCTGCTGGCATGTGTCACCGCACTAGGCGGAGGCACATTGCGCGATATTATTTTGGGGCGACTACCCGTGTTTTGGGTCAAAGACGCGCTTTATCTGAGCATTGCGGTGAGCGCCGGTGTTTTCACATTTATCTTTGCGGGTCGCTGGCGTTTTCCAATGCGCGCCCTGCTCTACGCGGATGCCATCGGGCTAGCCGTGTTTACTGTGATTGGCTTTGAGATTGGCTTTGCAGTCACGCGTAGCTTTGTCATCGCCATTGTCATGGGCATTTCGAGCGGCGTGGTTGGCGGCATCATTCGTGACATGCTGGCGGGTGAGATTCCGTTGATTTTGCGGCGCGAGATTTATGCCTCGGCCAGTGCATGTGGCGGCGCGCTATTTGCCGCAATGCTGTATTTCAACGCGCCGTCGTTGCTGACCATAGTGTTGAGCATCAGTGTGACGCTTGGCATTCGTCTGATTGCATTACGGTGGAATCTGGCTCTGCCACAATTACGATTGAG
>CAZVQE010000194.1:0-5379 GCA_964628875.1 uncultured Anaerolineae bacterium | reverse complement strand
GCCACCTTTCTTGACAAACTCGGTGCCGAGGTTGCTGGTCATGATGATGATCGTATTGCTAAAGTTCACCACGCGCCCCTGCCCGTCCGTCAAACGCCCGTCGTCGAGCAATTGCAACAATGCGTTCCACACATCCGGATGCGCCTTTTCGATTTCATCAAACAGCACGACTTGATACGGTCGGCGACGAATTTGCTCGGTGAGTTGTCCGCCTTCGTCGTAGCCGACGTAGCCCGGCGGCGCGCCAAACAAACGACTGACGGTATGACCTTCGCGGTACTCGCTCATGTCAATACGCACCATCGCGCTCTCGTCGTCAAACATAAACCATGCCAGCGCTTTTGCCAGCTCGGTTTTGCCAACACCCGACGAACCCAAAAAGATAAACGAACCAATCGGGCGCTCAGGGTCTTTGAGACCACTGCGCGCGCGCCGAATGGCGTCACTAATAGCATGGATGGCTTCTTCTTGTCCGATCACGCGCTCATGCAATCGCTCTTCCATGTGCAGCAGTTTTTCGTTTTCGGTCTCCATCATCTGCGTCACTGGGATGCCCGTCCATTGCGCGATGACACCCGCGACATCGTTGGCATCCACCGTTTCGTCCAATTTGTTTTCGCGCATCCATTTCTCGCGCATTTCTTCATACTCGCTTTGAATGCGAATTCGCTGCACCTTAAATTCAGCCGCTTGTTGATAGTCTTGTTTCGCGGCGGCTTCTTCTTCGGTCGCGCGAATTTGCTCAAGTTCGGCTTGCTTCGCTTTGAGTTCGGGCGGCAATGTAAACAGCGCCACACGCACTTTTGCCGACGCTTCGTCAATCAGGTCAATGGCTTTGTCGGGCAGCTTACGATCAGTGATATAGCGCGAAGACAAATTCACCGCCGCCGCCACTGCATCGTCCGAGATCGTCACTTTGTGATGGTTTTCGTAGCGTTTGCGCAAACCCATCAACATTTGTTTGGTGTCATTTGCGCTCGGCTCGTCCACAAAGACTGGGGCGAATCGGCGCTCGAGTGCGCTATCTTTTTCGATGTATTTGCGATACTCGTCGAGCGTGGTTGCGCCGACGCACTGCAATTCACCGCGTGCCAATGCTGGCTTCATCATGTTGCCCGCATCCATAGAGCCGCCACCATTACCCGCGCCGACAACGGTGTGCAGCTCATCCACAAACAAGATAATCTCGTTTTGGCTGCGTATGACTTCATCCATACATTGCTTCAAGCGTTCCTCAAAGTCGCCGCGAAAGCGCGAACCTGCCACCATGCTAGCGAGATCAAGCGCCACGATACGACGCCCATTCAACAGATCAGGCACATCGCCGCTGATTATTTTTTGCGCGAGCCCTTCGACGATTGCGGTTTTGCCAACGCCGGCTTCACCGATCAGCACAGGGTTATTTTTGGTGCGGCGTGACAGCACTTGGATCACGCGCAAAATTTCATCGTCACGTCCGATGACCGGATCAAGTTTGCCATCACGCGCCATCTGCGTCAGATCGCGCGAATACTTTTCGAGCGTGCGATATTTGCTCTCCGCTTGGCGGTCGGTTACGCGTTGCCCGCCGCGCAAATCCTTGATCGCGTCCAGCACCTTGTCGCGCGTGACATGCAAGTCAGCCAGGATGCGCGCAATCGGCGTATTGCGCTCGCTGCAAATCGCCAACAGTAAATGCTCAGTGCTGATAAATTCATCTTTGAGGCGACTGGCTTCTTCGCCCGCCAGATCAGCCACGCGTCGAATGCGTGGCGTAATAAACACCTGAGGTCCGCTGCCGCCATACATCTGCGCGCGCGGCGATTGCTTTAGCACATCGTCGGCTTTGCCGCTGGCGACTGCAACATCCACGCCGAGCTTTTCCAAAATGGTTGGCACCGTGCCTTCGGGCTGCTCTAACAGCGCCAAAAATAAATGCTCAACGTCCACCTGCGTGTGACCATAGCGTTGCATGATCTCAAGCGCGCGTTGGGCGGCATCTTGGGCGCGTTCGGTAAATCTTTCAAAACTCAACATACGTTTGTATTACAGAATAATCTCATATCCTCAAATTGTCATGGCTTGTTGGAGCATATCAAATGGGGATATTTGAACTGATATAGCGTGACGGTGTTAGATTTGCGCTAGATTTTTTTGTAGGTGAATCTAATCTGCGCTGGTATAATTTTGCGTCTACGGGGTCGTAGCTCAGTTGGTTAGAGCGTTGCGTTGACATCGCAAAGGTCACAGGTTCAAGTCCTGTCGATCCCATCAAGATCGAAGATTTACTTCGATCTTTTTTATTTGCCTATCCACGAAAATCTGCGCGTGAGACTGGGTGCAAATGGCGTATCGTCATACGTCACTGAGTTGCCGACGATTGAGGTTTTGCGGCGGCGCACTTCCACCCACCACACAAAGTCACGCTGAGGTTGTCCGTTGAGCAGGTCACTCGACAATCGCAATGAGGTCGTCTTGGTCTCAAATAAAGGTACGCTAACCGCGCCCGCTGGCTGCACATGAACGACATACCATTCGTCCTCACGCAATAGACCAATCGAAACCCATTGCAATTGCACCGAACTTTGCGTAGCGCTGATGATCTCGCCGTCAATAGGCGCGACCAACTGCGGCGCAGAGAAACCCGTGCGCGGCGTAGGCGTGCGCGCCAGCACCGGTGTGCTGGTCACGTTTGGAGTCGGCGTCGCAAAGATGACGACAATCTTTTGACCGACTTGTATCGTGCAATCTTCATCGAGGCGATTCTGCGCGATGATCTGCGACACAGGCACATCAAACTTTTCGGCAATCGTGCCGCACACATCATCATCTTGCACTTCGTAGATGATCTGCGGCGGACGCGTCGAGGTGGGCAATTGGGTCACGCCGGGTGGCAATGTCGGCGAAGGTCCCGGTGTCGGCGTGGGCGGCGGGATGCGCACTTTGCCGCCCGGCACGATGATGCAAAAATCTTCATTCAGATTATTAAATGTCAAAAATGTGCGCAATGGAATTTTGTATTTGTCAGCAATCGCGCCACAGGTATCACCATCCTGTACCGTATACAAGATTGGAGGAATGGGTGTCAGTGTAGGCGGCGCTGGCAGCGATGTTGGCAATGCAGTCGCAGATGAAGCCGTTGTCGGCTGCGATACTTGTGTTTTGCTGTCGTCGCGGATATAGGCGACCACTGGCGTGATCACGCTATCGGGTCGGCGCGCTCCAGTCAAATTCTGCCCAGCTAACCCCGCAAACAATGCCAACAAAATGATCACGCCGCCGACACCCATTACGCCCCACGGAATGCGACGCTGCGTTTTAGATTTGGAATTTAGCTTCGCACGTAGATTTTCGTCTATCGGTGTATGCGCAGTTTGGATGTTATCAACCTCGACCTCAATCTTAGGAGGCTTGGATGTGTTTACCGCAGGCTGAGTAACGACATCTTCAAATGCGTGTCCGCAGATCGGGCAGGACAAACTGCCCTGATCAATCTGTGATCGGCAAGATGGACATCGCTTCGTACGCGTCATTCAATATCAATGAAAAGCAACGGTCAGCTCGCGCTTTGCACGCCAGCCAAACCAAGCGCAGCCGCATTGGCTTGCATCGCGGTGAGCACCGTTGTGATGTGTTCGTCCAATGGCACGCCGAGCGCAACGGTCGCATGCTCAATCTCATCACGATGCACACCTGCCGCAAATGCTTTTTCCTTCCACTTCTTTTTGATCGAAGACAACTGAACGTCAGCGACATTTTTGCTCGGGCGCACAAATGCGACTGCCGCCACAAAGCCGGTCAATTCATCCACTGCTACGAGCGACTTTTCCATTAGACTTTCGGGTGCGACGCCCGTACGCTCAGTAGCATGCGCCTCAATCGCGCGGATAATGCGCTCGTCCCAACCTTGCTCACGCAACATACGGCAACCCACAACGGGGTGGCAATTTTCACCATCCAGATTTGGATAGCGCTGATAGTCAAAATCGTGGATCAGTCCTACTACGCCCCACAATTCCTCATCTTCGTTGTATTTGCGGGCATAGGCGCGCATGGCGGTCTCAACAGAGAGCATGTGGCGCAACAGCGCCGGATCGGTGGTCCATTCGCTCACAATTTTCCATGCAGCTTCACGTGTATTTTTATCGCTCATTTGATTTCAATCTTTTCACCCAACACAGGCAATGGCTTTGCAATGAATACTTCGACTACGGCTTTGATCGTGGCAAGCGTCTCGCGCGCATAATTCCACCACATGCCGCGATATTCGCGCCGATCTGCCACAAAGCCGACTGATTCTACGCCAAGCGCGTTGCATGTGACCAATGCGCGATCAAGGTGATAACGTTGCGTGACGAGAATCACATTCTGCAAATCAAAAATCTCACCCGCGCGATAACACGTCTCATACGTGCTGCGACCTGCGTAATCAAGCGCAATATCCGCATCGGGCACACCCAATTGCAGCGCAGTGCGTCGCATCACCTCTGGCTCGTTGTAGCCCAGCAATCGGTTGTCGCCGCTCATCAGCAGCTTGCTGACCTTTTGCGCCCGATACAGCTCGACCGCCGCCTGAATGCGGTCATACAGCATCGGCGAGGGCTGATTATTAAAAATGCCCGCGCCAAACACAACCGCGACGCGGCGCGGCGGCACACGCGCAACATCATCAAAGATTAACGCTGCTGCGCGCTGATGCGTCCATTCTCGCAAAACCACTACGCCAATCGCAAGCGCAATGACACACAGCGCTAGTTTTTTGATCATGCGGTGAATTAGGCTTTGACGTGCGCGATCACATCTGCAATGATGGAATCGGTCTTGATGCCGCTGCCCTGCCCCTCAAAATTGAGCAATATGCGATGGCGCAATGCCGCTGGCGCGAGAGCGCGCAGGTCATCAAGCGAGACGTTGTAGCGGCCATTGAGCAGCGCAAAGGCGCGACCACCAAGCAAGAGCGCCTGCGCGCCGCGCGGGCTGCTGCCATAGCGCACATAGCGTTTGACCATGTCGGGTGCATTGGGTGAATCAGGATGTGTGGCGGACACAAGCGCAGCCGCATAATGCGTCACTTGTGTGGCGGCTGGCACCTGCCGCGCAAATGCGCCCATCTCGATCAATGATTTCGCGTCGGTCACTTTGTTAGCGCGCGACGTTTTGCCGCCGGTTGTGCCATCAATGATGGCTGTGAGTTCTTCTATATTTGGAAAGCCAACATCCAGCTTAAACATGAAGCGGTCGAGCTGCGCCTCCGGCAGCGGATAGGTGCCTTCCATCTCGATTGGATTTTGCGTCGCCAACACAAAGAACGGCGGCTCGACGCGATAGGTGCGTCCCAACACAGTGACCGTGCGCTCTTGCATTGCCTCGAGCAAGGACGATTGCGTCTTGGGCGTAGCG
>CAZVQE010000193.1:0-5414 GCA_964628875.1 uncultured Anaerolineae bacterium | reverse complement strand
GCGCGGCGGCACAGATGGCAGCCAGCTCACCGAGCGCGGCGTGCCCTGCCCCAACTTGTTCACCGGTATGCAAAACCTGCACGGACCTCTGGAGTGGATCAGCGCGCAAGACATGGTTCGCTCGGTAGAGATGTGCGTGACGTTGGTGAAAAGCGAGAGTTGAGAGCAATAGTTATAGTTTCAGACGATAGACGATCACTTCGACATGCTCAGTGATCGTCCTCTTTATCATTTGGCGGATGGCTCAGCGGCTCAACTAAGTTTTTGCAAAAGACTGACTCAACCTTATGAGTGCGTCAAGTTTTGCGAGTGCCATGCCGCTACGCAATGAAGTCCGCGCAAGTTCGATTCCACTGCGGATATCAGTTGCTAGATCAGCCGCATACAGTCCCGCACCCGCGTTGAGTAGCACGACATTGGTGCGCGCATTATCGGCTTTGTTTTCGAGAATGCTACGTGTGATCGCCGCATTAAACTCCGGTGTGCCGCCGCCCAACGCCGTCAGTGACACCCGCGGCATTTCATAGTCACGCGCATCGAGCCTGTATGTCTTGAGTTCGCCATTTTTGAGCTCGGTGATCTTGTTATTTGCGCTGGTCATCAATTCATCTACGCCGCCCTCCGCGCTGACTACCAACACATGCGACGCGCCTAGATCGCGCATGACGCTTGCCATTAGCTCGGTCATGCTTGGGTCAAATACGCCGAGCAACTGATGACGGGTGACTGCCGGGTTTGCCAATGGGCCTAAAATGTTAAAAATTGTGCGCGCGCCGATCTCACGCCGCGGACCCGCTGCATGTTTCATCGCAGGATGATGGTTTGGCGCAAACATAAAGCCAATGCCTATCTCATCAATGCATTTGCCAACTTGCTCGGGCGTGAGCGTCACATTGACACCGAGCGCATTGAGCACGTCGGCGCTGCCGCTTTGTGAGGACGCCGCGCGATTGCCGTGCTTTGCTACAGCAGCGCCCGCACCCGCAACAACAAACATCGTCGTCGTGCTGATATTAAAAGTGCCAGATTTGTCACCGCCTGTGCCAACGATATCTACGATACCGCTGCGTGTGGTCGGCACATGCAACGACTTGCTGCGCATCGCTCTCGCGCTGCCGGCAATCTCCTCAGCGCTCTCGCCCTTTGCTCGCAGCGCGCCAAGATATGCGCCAATCTGCGCTTGCGTCGCGTTGCCTGACATGATTTCGTTCATCGCTGCCTCTGCCTCTGCCGCAGTCAGCGATTCACGATTAAACAATTTCGCAATAACACTTTGAATCATGATCTCGACATTGTACGGATAAATTAATCACACACAATAAACAAAAAAAGAGCCACACGTGTTTGTGTAGCTCTCGTCGTTATACGCCATCTGGCGTAAATGGAATCTGAGGTTAATTTAGCGGTCGCCATAGCGTGGGCGGTCGCTGTAGCGCGGACGATCATCGCGGCGATCATCACGCGGCGGGCGGTCAGTGCGCTCAGGCTTCGGGTTCGCCAGGTCAATGCGAATCGGGCGCTCATCGAGCATCTTGCCATTCAGCGTATTCATCGCATTTTGAGCTTCTTCGTCGGTGGACATCTCAACAAAGCCAAAGCCCTTTGAGCGATTCGAGCGGCGACCTTCCATCACCACCTCAGCCGACGTCACGTTGCCTGCCTGCGCAAAAAATGCGCGTAGACCATCGTCACGTGTCTTATAAGCCAAATTCCCAGCGTATAGTCGCTTTCCCATTTTTACGTATCTCCTTCTAATTGGAAAAAAGTTGGTTGAACGAGCAAGTGGCACGAACGTTACCGAAAGACAGACCGAGAGGCGACGCACAAATCAGACGAGGGTTTAGCTCGCAGCAGTTGCGATCCACTGTTGCACTTTGAGGAAAACGAACCGATGTCACGATGCTCACACATGCGGTCAAAACCGCGCGCACATTATATACGCAGATAAATTGTTGTCAATTGAGTTTTGTCGACAGCTTTAGCAACCCTTCGAGAGAGTCCTCGCCGCCCTCTGCCACGCGTATCGGGCAGCCAAATCGCGCCTCAATCAATCGCATCAGCGTCGGCGACTGACGCACCAGCCCGCCCGATAGCACGACGCGTTGCCAGCTTTGGCTCGGGTCAATGGCACACGCAGCGTGCAAAAAATTTTGCGCCATCTGCGCAAACGCGGCATGAAAAATATGCCCAAGCGTCAGGTTGTCTTCACGCATATTTGTAATCGCGCCACGCTGACCCAACGCACCCGAAAACACAGACAGATCAATGTGCAGGTCATTTACGCTAATGGCGCTCGCCGCACGCTCAATATTGCCCCACACATTTTGTAGCGTCACGCCATCGCGCGTCGCCAGCTCCGTCAGCAATCGCACAAGTGCATTGAGCGCGCGACCCGCTGGCAAATGGATGATCGTCAACAACCAACGCTCATCTGCAAACGGTCGCGTCTGATAGCTGCCAAACTGCGCTCGCTCACTCAACATCGAAACCTGCGCGCCGGTGCTGACATTGAGCGAGAGCTCACCTGCCGCGAGGTCGGCGCCAACCAGCGCACATTGTTGATCGCCAATCGGCGCGTAGATTTTGAGCCTGCGCCCATTCCTCACACACTCGCCTATCGGCTCGGTGCGTGACACGATCTGGGGGAATTGCATCTGCGCCAAACCAAATTTGCGGCAAATGTCATGCGCCCACATGCCGCGCGTGACGTCATACAGCGCGCTGGCTGCCGCAATCGTCACATCCGTGCCAACCACGCGCCCGCTCCAGCGCGCATTCACAAAATCAGGCAAACTCAAAAAATGCGCGTGCTGTGGCAACTCACCGCGCTGCGCCAGCCAATACAACATCGCCAACGGGCGCTCCGCCCACACATCGTGACCCAACGCGCGTTTTTCTGCGGGCGTGAGCTGAGCCATCAGAGACTCGATGTAGCTCGTGCTTGTGTTTGGCATCGGCTCATGCGCGCGTTGATCTTGCCACGTCAGCACATTGGTCAGCGGATTGAGCTGATCATCAGTCAAGATCATGCCGTGCATCTGACTGCATAGCATCACTGCTCGCGCGTCAGGCGCGTGTGCGAGTAGCTCATCGAGCACCGCGTCGGTCTCAGCAATCACGCGCTGTGGCTCCACCTCAAAATGTCCGCGCGGCAGATTGCCTATCGGTGCAGGAAAAGATCGGCGTGCGACATGCTCGATTTGCGCAGTTGCTGTGTTTAGCACGCCGCCTTTGATGCTGGTGCTGCCGAGGTCAATGCCGATGATTTTCATTTGGCAGAAGTCAGACATCAGATAACAGATGTCAGATTGATCGTCGCCTATCTGAAATCTGCTATCTGACATCTGATGTCTCAAACTGCATTCAACGGACACCGCGGCGTGCTGCCCATCAACACGCGCGTCACTTCGTCGGCGCAACGCGTATGCATGTCACGGCGCGCCTCCTCGGAGTAATACGCGGCGTGTGGTGTGACGATCACACGCGGATGCCGCACGAGTGGATGATCCGCGCTTGCTGGCTCTTGTTGCAGCACATCCAGCGCCGCGCCACGCAAATTGCCAGCATCCAGCGCAGCGGCGAGCGCGGCCTCATCTATCATGCCGCCGCGCGCAGTGTTAATCAAATACGCGCTGGGTTTCATTTGCGCGAGAGCGGCGGCGTTGATCAGGTGGCGCGTGCTTGGCTGTAATGGCGTATGCACAGAAACATAGTCTGATTCAGCCAGCAGTTGCTCTTGACTGACTTTGAGCGCCCCGCCCTCTGCGATCTTTTCGGCGCTGACAAATGGGTCACATGCCAGCACACGCATGCCAAGTCCGCGGGCTTTGGCGGCGGCGCGGCTGCCGATGCGTCCATAGCCGATCACGCCAAAGGTCGAGTCGCTCAAACGTTTGATCGGCGCTGGCGCGAGTGCATTCCATGTGCCTTTGCGCACATTGCTGATGTGTTGCGACAGCCCGCGCATACATGTGAGCATGAGCGCGATGGCATGCGTCGAGACCTCATCAATGCCATAGTCCGGCACATACGCTGCCCACACGCCGCGCTGCGTGCAAGCCTCGACATCAATGTTGTCATAGCCAACGCCAAGTCGGCTGACGATTTTGCACTTTGGCGCTTTGTCGAGCAACGCCCCATCTATCTTTTGCAAGCCGACGATCATGCCGCTACATTCTGCCAACTCAGGCAGTGTGTCAAATGGCGCATAGTCGCCAACTTGCACGATGCGTGCATTGAGAGGTGCGAGCGCCTCGATCTCATAGTGCAGATCGCCAGCATGTCCGATCAAAATAATGGGCTGAGACATGAACGCATTGTAGTTAGTTTTTAGTTTTTGTTGTTGGTCGCTGATAATGCGGCTATGACAGATGAAGTCGTTTACTCCGCTGATGCGCTCGGCACATGGTGTCATGACATCGTAATCGCGCTTGGGACGCCGCCAGACATTGCTCAACAAGTTAGCGACGGCTTGATGTTTGCAAATTTGACAGGGCACGACTCACACGGTGTGCTGCGATTGCCATGGTACGCCGCGCAAATCACCAGCGGCAAACTTGTGCCTGCCGCGAGACCGATTCACCTGACTAAGACACGACGCGGCGCAATCTCTGCGGTAGACGCGCAAAACGGCTGGGGGCAAGCGGGCGCACACCTCGCCACAGATGCGGTCATCGAGATCGCGCGTCAGTTTGGAATCGCCTCAGTTGCCATTCGCAACTGCAATCACATCGGGCGACTTGGCATCTACGTGGAGCGCGTCGCGCGCGCCGGGTTGATCGGCTTTATGACTTGCAACTCAAATCCGACCGTCGCCGCGTATGGCGGGCGCGAACGATTGTTTGGCACGAATCCAATTGCATACGGGCTGCCACGCGCGCTCGAACATACGCCGATCATCATTGATTACGCGACGTCGGTGATCGCTGAGGGCAAGCTGCGTGTGGCACGCGACACACACACGCCTGTGCCACTCGGAGTGATCCTTGATCGTGACGGCGCGCCGACACAAAACGCGCATGATTTTTATGATGGTGGCATATTGCTACCGATGGCAGGCTACAAAGGCTACGGGCTGAGCTTTATGGCAGATGTGCTGGGCGGCATCTTGTCGCTCAAGAGCGCGACATGCCTGCCCGAATACAGCGGCAACAATGGCACGCTCATCATTGCGATTGACCCTGAGTTTTTCTTGACGCGCGAGTCTTATCTCGATCAGATCGAACGGATGTGCGCGCGCATCAAAGCCTCAAAAGTTGCCGACGGATTTGAAGAAGTGATGTTGCCGGGTGAGCCCGAGCTGCGCCAAGAGCAACTGCGGCAGCGTGATGGCATCGCGCTACCTCGCGCGACACATGACGCACTGATTGAGCTTTCGCGGTCTTTGAGAATCAAATAAGGTCATTCTGAGCGAC
>CAZVQE010000192.1:0-5429 GCA_964628875.1 uncultured Anaerolineae bacterium | reverse complement strand
TAAATAATCGGCAAATGCAAATTCGACCCGAGCAGTCTGCGGACTGTGCGGCGATTCATGATCTGACGCGGCGCGCATTTGCGCCCAAAGACTTTAGCGACAAGACTGAGCAATATGTGATTGATGAATTGCGCAGACAGGGTGCGCTCACATTGTCGCTGGTCGCGGTACGCGACGGTGTCATTGTCGGGCATGTCGCGTTTTCGCCGATGACTGTGTCGAGCGGCGAGAAGGGTTGGTTTGCGCTGGGTCCGATCTCGGTCGAGCCAGATTTGCAAAAGCATGGCATCGGCAGCGCGCTCATCCAACATGGGCTAAATGAATTGCGTCAGCGCAATGCGCGAGGCTGCATCTTGCTCGGCGATATCAATTACTACGGGCGTTTTGGTTTTGTCAATATGCCCGAGATTGCGCCGCCTGATTTGCCATCTGCGCATTTGCATGTGTTGGCGTTTGGCGATACCCTGCCATCGAGCAGAGTGCAATTTCACAAAGCGTTTGAGATCAGCGGATAAACGCAGCCGTCTGGTTTTTGAGCGCGTCGGCGATGCGTTGTTTGTGGTTGTGGATGAGTGTGAGTGAATCAATATCAGCGGGCGCAACGTAGCGCGCCTCATGCGACTCATGATCTATGCGCAACTCGCCACCCACAATGACACATTCAAATAAGAATGCAACGACGTGCGCCTTGTTGCCATCAGGATAAATCACCAAGATATCCGGCGTCGTGTAAACGCCGATCAGTCGCTCGACCCGCACGTCGAGATTGCACTCCTCGCGCACCTCGCGCATGCAACACTCTTCGATGGATTCGTGCGCGTCCATTCCACCGCCCGGCATGCACCATAGTCCATTGTCGGTACGCCGCGTCAAGAGTATCTCGCCGGACGCATTGCGGATAAAGGCGCACGACCCGACGCGGATCGCGCCATCCCGTGCGACGCGCTCGCCGTGAATGTACGTGGTTTGCATTGTGCCAAAAAAAATGTCATTTCGAGTGAAACGTGAAATCCCTACATGATTCATTTGAAGGGGTTTCTCGCTCCGCTCGAAATGACAGATATTAAAAATCCGACAAACTTTTTTTGAGTTCTCGATCTACTTGCTGGGGCGATAGACCTCATGCACGCTGGTGGCTTTGACCACGCGATCCATGATGACATTGACGCCGAGCCCCTTGCCCTTTGGCACAACGATCTTGCCATCTTTGATCTCAAACGCAGGGTCAACCAAGTCCTCGTGATAGTAGCGGTTGCTCGCGCTGATATCGCCAGGCAGCTTAAAGTTTGGCAACGCAGCTAACGCCAAATTCAGCGCGCGCCCAATTCCCGTCTCGAGCATACCGCCGCACCACACGGGGATATTGTTTTGCATGCAAATGTCATGCACGCGGATCGCCTGTGTCAGACCGCCGACGCGTCCTTGCTTGATGTTGATGATCTTGCAGGCGCCGAGTTCGATGGCGAATGTGGCGTCCGCGGGCGTGTGGATGCTCTCATCCAAGCAGATCGGCGTGCGCAGTTGCTTTTGCAATTTGTGATGCTCATAGATGTCGTTGTAATCTAACGGCTGCTCAATCATCAACAAATCGAGGTCTTCCATCTTCTTAAAGACTTCGGCGTCGCTGAGTGAATACGCTGAGTTTGCATCCACCATCAGTTGCACGCCCGGAATGGCTTTACGAGCGGCACGCGCATATTGCAAATCCTTGCCCGGCTTGATCTTGATCTTGATGCGCGTATAGCCAAATTGTCTAAAGCTCAAAATTTTCTCGACGAGTTTTTTTGGCGATTCTTGAATTCCAATGCTGACGCCGACCACCAATGAATCTTGCAATTTCTTGTGACCACTGACTTTTCCGATATAGTCGCGCAAGCTCAAACCTGCTTGTTGAGCCGCGATGTCCCATAGCGCATCCTCGATGGCGGCTTTTGCCATGTTGTGTCCGCGCACATACTTAAAGCGCTCAACACAATCTGTTGGTTTGGCGATTGGTGCGCGAAACAACTCAGGAATGAGGTGGTCACGCAAAATGTGCCAAACGGTTTGCACCGTTTCATATGAATATCCGGGTCCGTCGCCGACCGATTCGCCCCAACCCACTACACCGTCGGCGGTCACGCGTACCAGCACAGTCTCGCGGCTGACTGCACGACCAAAGCTGGTCTCAAATGGCGCAACGTATGGCATGTGGATTCGGAAAAGCTCAACTTGTTCAATTTTCATGGTGTCCTTTGTAACTCAGTAAGTATAGTCTGTTAAGCTAAAATTGGTGGGGTATGGAGCAACAGGAAAATGCAATTCTATTGACCGCCGAAGGCGCGCAAAAACTGCGTGATGAGTTGGCGTTTTTGCGTGATGTGCGGCGTCCAGATTTGGCGCAACGCTTGCATGATGCAATCAAACAAGGCGATTTGTCAGAGAATGCGGACTACACAGCCGCCAAAGAAGAGCAAGGCTTTTTGGAGGGTCGTATCCTTGAATTAGAACGCATGCTCCGCAATGTCAAGATTCTTGGCGAAGAAAAAATCGCAAAAGGCGAAGTTGGCATCGGCTCAAAAGTGACTGTCGTCGAAAAAGGGACATCCGACGATGAAGTATTTTTGATCGTCGGGCGCGCAGAGGCAGACGCGCGACATGGCAAAGTGAGCAACGAGTCTCCGCTCGGACAAGCTCTGCTTGGCAAGCGCACAGGCGACTCGGTCAAAGTCAGCGCGCCGGCTGGCGTCACAATCTTCGTCATCAAAAAGGTCGAATAATTTTTCATGAATGTATTGATCACAGGCGGCGCAGGTTTTTTGGGAATAAATCTGACGCGCTATCTACTCGCGCGCGGTCATCGCGTCATCACCTACGATATCGCGGATTTTGATTATCCAGAGCGCGATCAGATTACAGAGATCAAAGCCGACATCCGCAATCGCGCCGATCTCGACAAAGCCATGCAAGCCAACGCCGTAGATATCGTCGTGCATACTGCGGCTGCGCTGCCGCTCTATTCAAAAGAAGATATCTACAGCACCGACATCGTTGGCACGCGCAACGTCGTTGAGTCGGCTTTTGCTTATGGCGCAAAGCGCATGATTCACATCTCTTCGACGGCGGTGTATGGCATCCCCGATCATCATCCACTCATCGAGACCGATCGTCTGCACGGCGTCGGACCCTACGGCGAAGCCAAAATCGCAGCAGAACAAGTGTGCGAGGAATTTCGCGCCAAAGGACATTGCGTGCCGGTGATTCGCCCCAAGTCATTTATTGGTCCTGAGCGGCTCGGCGTGTTTGCCATGTTGTATGACTGGGCGCTGACGGGTCACAATTTTCCGATTGTGGGCGACGGCAAAAACCTGTACCAATATCTCGACGTAGAGGATTTGTGCGCCGCGATTTATTTGTGCATGACACTGCCGATTGTGCAGGTCAATGACACATTCAACATCGGCGCAAAAGTGTTTGGCACAATGAAAGATGACTTTCAAGCCGTGCTTGACAAAGCCGGTCACGGCAAACGTGTGATTCCATTTCCCGTCGCGTGGCTGATGGTGTGGACGCTGCGTATCCTTGAGATGTTTAAGTTGTCGCCACTCTACAAATGGGTCTATGAGACGGCGTACAAAGATTCATTTGTCTCAATCGAAAAAGCCGAAAAGACGCTTGGCTACGCGCCAAAATACAGCAACAAAGACGCGCTGCTGCGCAACTACGATTGGTACGTTGAAAATCTACCGAAGTTTGCGCACGCCAGCGGCGTCAGCCATCGCGTGCCGTGGAATCAAGGCATTTTGAAATACGTCAAACTATTGTTTTAGGTTGAGTATTAATTTGTCATTCTGAGGAGCGGAGCGACGAAGAATCTCTACGTTGTAACGCAACATCAAACGATGAAACAAAAAAACGAATGCGTTGCCGGCGAACTAAAAGTGATTGCGGAGAATGGAGCCCGCACAGAGCCAAATTCGCCTGCGCCTGAGAATCATTTTGATGACGATCTCGAGCAGTGGATTTTTGCCAGCTCAACCTGAGGCGGCAACAAAACATGTGATGAGCTGCCGTGAGCAGTGATTGTTTTTTTAAACACAAAAGGCACAAAGAATTTTTGTGCCTTTTGTGTTTTTGTGGTGAAATTACTTCACGTCCGCAACGTTGATCGGTCGCCCTTCCTTCAAACTTTGTGTCGCAGCCAACGCAACCCGCAAACTTTCCAATCCATCGCGCGGCGTCGGCGCGGGGCGTGTGCCATTCCGCAAACAATCAAAAAAGTAGCTCATCTCATTTTGATAAGCAGCGTGAAAGCGATCTGGAAAACTCTCAAAGTGGTCGCTATTGAGCGTCAAGTTGCGCGAAGTCTGTAGCGGCGTCTTTTGTGGCGCTTCGACCACGACTTTGGCAAGGCCGCCGGCGACCTCAGTGCGAATGTCATAGCCCCATGTCGTGCGACGCGTACCTTCGATGGTGCCTAGCGCGCCATTAGCAAATCGCAACATCGCCACGCACGTATCCACATCGCCCGCGTCTGCAAACGCCGCATCCACCAGCGCCCCGCCCCACGCTGAGACCTGTTCGATCTCGCCGATCAAAAAGCGCGCCATATCAAAGTCATGCACCATCATGTCCACAAAGATGCCACCGCTGGTTTTGATAAATGACATCGGCGGCGGATTAAAGTCACAACTCAACGCGCGAAATCGCTCGACCCGACCAAGCTCTCCCGCGGCGATGGCGCGTTTGGCGGCGGCGTAGCCCGGATCAAACCGCCGCATAAAGCCGATCATGACTGATGCGCCGCGCGATTCCACCAGATCAACGACGCGCTGTGTATCGGCGAGCGTGCTAGCCACCGGCTTCTCGCACCACACCGGTTTGCCCGCGCGCACGGCGCTCTCGATCAGCTCAGCGTGTGTTGGCGTCGGCGTGGCGATCATCACCACGTCCACATCATTTGCATTGATCGCACCAGCGATGTCGGTCGTCGCCCGATCTGCATGCACAATGGCAGCTCCAGCTTGCGCATTTTGCGGCGACGTGTCAGCCACCACGCGCACATGCACGCCCGCGATACCGACCAGATTGCGCAAATGCGACTGCCCCATTCGTCCCGCGCCAAGAAAAGCAACGTTAAATGTTTTCATAGTGTTCTACTTGTTTTGCCATATACACGACTATGGTCTCGCCATACGGCTCTCGATGTGTCTCGATGTAACCAAATCGTTTGTAGTAATCCACATTGTCGTCCATGCGCTCGTTTGTGTAGAGCTTAATTTTTTCGTAGCCCTTGAGTTGCGCTTGTTGCTCGGCGAATCGCAACAGCATGCGACCCAGCCCTTTGCGCTGATGCGACGGCGCGATAGCGATGCTGTAAATCAGCATGGCATCCAATTCATCCAGCAGCACGAGCGCGCCGATGGGCGCGTCATTTTGCAAAACCAACC
>CAZVQE010000191.1:0-5495 GCA_964628875.1 uncultured Anaerolineae bacterium | reverse complement strand
CAAAAAGGCTCCGCCAGTGAACTTTCACCTGAATATGTCATCCTTGGGTTGATTGCGCAGCGCGCGGCGCATGGCTATGAATTGCATCAGCGGCTGATGGAAACGTTTGGTTTTATTTGGCGCATTAGCCAAAGTCAAGCCTACGCCATCATCGCGCGACTCGAAAGAAAAGGCGAGATCACCAGTCGTACGGTGCGCCAAGTCGCGTTGCCCACGCGTCACCCGTATCAACTCACTCACACCGGACGCCACCGATTTCGTCAGTGGCTTTTTGCAGACTCGCCGTGCAGCTCGCGCGCGATCCGCATCGAATTTACGACACGCTTGTATTTTGTTAGCGCGCTGTATCCGGACAAGGTGTCGCAAGTGTTGCAATCGCAAATGCAAAAAGTGACGCATGGACGCGAGCAATTGGCTCGGACTCTCAGTGACTTTGATGAAAAAGATGTCTTTAATCGGTTTGCGCTTGTTTTGCGTTTTCGCCAGCTTGGCACGATTGTGGATTGGTTGCGTGACTACGAAAAGACACTAATAACACAAAGCCGCGGCGGTGCGTCGCGCCTGCGGCATACATCTTTGGCATTAACACAAGCCTATTCACAATTTGAATTGTTAGAAGTTGGCAATTAACTTAAAGGGGAAATCATGAAAAACAAAATTATCTACTCAGTGCTATCAGCTTTGTTGGTCGCATGTATGGCATCGCCTACTGTTGCCCCCACGCCAACGGCATTGACTGTGTTTGCGGCGGCTTCGCTGACCGACGCATTTAGTGAGCTTGGCAAAGCCTATGAGAATGCGAATGCAGGCGTAAAGGTGACCTTTAACTTTGCAGGTTCGCAGCAGCTCGCACAACAAATCGGGCAGGGCGCGCCAGCGGATGTATTTGCGTCGGCAAATAGCGCGCAAATGGATGTCGCCATCAAGTCGGGTCGCGTGACGACGGAGACTGAGCGAACTTTTGCGCGAAACCGTCTGGTGGTCATCACGCCTAAATCAGGCGCGAGCGCCATTACACAACTCAAAGACCTCGCAAAACCCGGTCTCAAAGTGGTGCTGGCAGATAAATCTGTGCCTGTCGGCGGATACGCGCTCGACTATCTGCGCAAGGCTTCTGCCACGCCTGAGTTTGGCGCGACCTATAGCCAAACAGTGATCGCCAACGTGGTCTCGTATGAACAAGACGTCAAAGCCGTGCTCACCAAAGTCGCGCTCGGCGAAGCGGATGCAGGCATCGTCTACACGACCGATGTGTTGGGCGATGCTGCCGCGAAAGTCAATCGCCTTGACATTCCAGACGCGTTCAATACGATTGCCGCGTACCCAATCGCGGTGCTCAATGACAGCAAAAATTCGGATGCTGCCAAGAAATTTATGAGCTACGTTTTGAGCGCCGATGGGCAGCAAATTTTGTCAAAACACGGTTTTGTTTTGACAGGAAGATAGCATCTTGACAGAGTGGAACGCAAATTAGTCACATGCACAGATTGAAACGTCACGCATTCTCTTGGTTTTTGTTGCCGAGCGTACTGTTGATCTTGCTCATGGCATTTCCGCTTGTCGTCGTAGTTTTGCGCGGCGCGAGCAATGACATTTTTGCGAATCTAATTCAACCGACGTCACTGTCGGCGCTGAGATTGAGTTTGTTGACCAGCGCAATCAGTTTGTGCGTGACGGTTGTGCTTGGCACGCCGTTGGCTTTTGGCATGACCCAATGGCGCTTTCGTGGGCGCGGCGTGATCGAGACGTTAGTAGATTTGCCGGTAGTGCTACCGCCCGCGGTGGCAGGCTTGGCTTTGTTAATGGCATTTGGGCGGCGCGGCACGCTTGGCGCCTTCTTTGGCGCACTCGGCGTTTCGTTGCCATTCACGACGACCGCCGTTGTGCTGGCGCAAATTTTCGTTGCTGCGCCGTTTTATATCCGCGCTGCGCGGATCGGCTTTGGCGCGATTGACCCACACTATGAAGAAGCTGCCTTGGTCGAAGGTGCAAGCGCTTGGCAAATTTTTACACGGGTCATGATTCCCATCGCGCAGCGTAGCCTCATCAGCGGCATGATCTTGATGTGGGCGCGCGCCTTGGGCGAATTTGGCGCGACGATCTTATTTGCGGGCAACCTTGAGGGCGTCAGCCAGACGATGCCGCTGGCAATTTATATTGGCTTCGAGCGCAATTCGGACTCAGCGCTCGCGCTATCGGTCGTCTTGATCCTGTTATCGGCGGCATTAATGTTGTTGCTGCGTCGCGTTGAGGCGGATGCTGCTCGATCAAATTAGTGCGCGAGTGATTTATTTGCTCCACCGTAGGTTTTTCGCTTCTGTTTTGATTAATCCAATAGTCGGCAATTTAGGATCAGCTCGTATCCAGATTAGCTGATACTTTGGCTCTGTAGCATATATCAATGCGCTGGCTAGAATGCCAAACCCGTCTTTTGTCCATAAGCCTTGATTGATTTGGTAGGCATCGTTGTGAACGGGTTGCCAGCGTGCCGTGTCTCTAATCGTGCGCCATAGATCAATCTTGTGGAGCGTTTGCAGTGGCGCTCCATCGTAATATGTCTCAGGCTCAAATTTACCTATCAACGCCAGTGCACTGCCATCTGTGCGCAAATACAAATAATTTGAGACGATATTCGTTTCAGTAGAATCATTTAGATGGTTGCGGTCGTTTTTGATAACATCGTTGGCGATTTGTTTTTTTAGATCGTAGACCCAAATACTTGCGAACTTAGCGGGTAAATTTTAGGTTGCGGTGTCGGAGGTTTTGGCGCACCGCCCATCACAGGGGGTTGTGTCGGTTGAATGGGTGGCTCCGTCGGCACAGAGAACAACGCAGAATTGAGTGAGGGCGTAACAGGGCTGGCAGCTCGATTCACACAAGCTGCCAGCAAAATCAAAGTAACAAGAGCTAGTATGCCGCGACGATTTGGTGGATTCGCCACACAAAGATTCTACTTCTTCTGCGCGCGCCACGCCTCAGAATCAGGGTAAAACAGTTGCTGTCCAAACTGTTGCTTGCCATACTCGGCGACGAGTTTTTGCGCATCCACTGAGGTGATCCACGTCGCAAACTTTTCGGCGAGATCGGCTTTGATGCTCGGATATCGCGCTGGATTGACAGGGATCACGCCATACGGATTGAGCAATGCTTTGTCGCTGTTTTCGGCGATGTTGTTGCCGCCCGTCACAACAATTAGTTCAGCCAACTTTGCTTTTTGCGCAAGCCACGTGGCACGGTCGGTCAATGTATAGGCTTGCTTCTCTTGCGCAAAGTTGAGCGTCTCCGCCATGCCTTGCCCGACGGAAACATACCAATCGCCTTTGGGTTCGATGCCTGCTGCCTTCCATAGATCAAGCTCTTTTGTGTTGGTGCCGCTCTTGTCGCCGCGTGACGCAAATTTTGCGGAGGTGGCGGCGATCTTTTTGAGCGCATCGCTGGCGGTGGTCGTGCCACTGACTTTGGCGGGATCGGACTTTGGTCCGACGATGATGAAATCGTTATACATCACGTCACGGCGATTGATGCCAAATCCCTTTTTGACAAAGTCGTCCTCTTGCGCGCGCGCGTGCACCAGCACGACATCCGCGTTGCCATCTTCGCCGAGCTTGAGCGCTTGACCTGTTCCCACCGCAACGACTTTGACCTTGACATTAAATTGCTTTTCAAAGGCGGGCAAAATCGAATCGAGCAAACCCGAGTCTTGGGTGCTGGTCGTTGTTGCCAGCGTCATATTTTGCGGCGGGGTGGGTGTAGCAGTCGGCGCTGCCATAGGCGTCGCGCATGCGGCGAGCAACGAAACGAGTGCGGTTGAGGCAAATAGTTTGAGTGAATTTTTCATGATTTTTTTCAGTTGAGCGAATAACGAATACTGCCCGAGTTTTCGATCAGATATCCGCCCATGTTTTTGATAGCTTGCTTAAAGTCGGGACTACGAATGATGTTGGTAAATTGTTTGACAAGCGCATCATTTTTTCGCACTACAACTTCATAGCGTTCGGTCTTGATGGGAATAAAGTCGAGTTCGAACATTTGCGCCGATGACTCGATGCCCATGCCAACATCAGCTTCTTCTTTTGAGATGATGGCGGCTACATCCGTGTGTGTCTTTTCTTCATGCGTATAGCCGTGAATGGCACTTGGGCTGATTTTGGCTTTGCGCAATAGATCATCAAATAGCACGCGCGTGCCCGCCCCGCGTTGGCGATTCACATAGCGCAAGTTGCGCTGCGTCAGGTCTTTGACCGAGGCTATGCCTTTGGGATTGCCTTTGGCGACAATCAACCCTTGCGTGCGCTCTACCAGCGTAATCAGTGTGAGGGGCGTTTTGGGCATCAGCTTGCGAATGATGGGCATGTTGTAATCGTCTTGGTTTGCGTCATATAGATGAGTCGTCGCAAAATCAGCCTCAGAGCGTGACAGCGCAATCAGCCCGCCCATGCTGCCGACCGCGCCAAATGTGATGCCAAATCCATGCGTATTGCGACGGTAATAAGCAAGTAACAGCTCTAGGCACAAGTCATGACTGCCGAGCCCCACGCGCATCACGCCGCCCGGCACTGCCATGAGACTTTGTTCAGCGATTTGCCCTTGTTGAAAAAATGCCTTCTCGATCTCAGGTAATTTGAAGCCGCGTCCGATCACCGTCTGAATAAAATCTGCCACGCTTGATTTGAGTTCGATCTCACGCGCGGATTGGATCGTAGGCGCGTCGAGTTTATCCGCAACGCGTGTGCCTTGGCTGTTTTTGCCGCTGATCCAATGTTGTGCGCGTAGCACAGTGTAGGCGTGAAAAACTGTATTCTGATTAAGGTTGAGTTGACGTGCAAGATCGCGCACGGTCGGCAGTTCGTCGCCAGCATGTAGCTCGCCGCGTTGAATTTTGTCTTTGACCTGCCATACGATTTGCTCATAGATGGGCATGTCGAGCGACGTGTCAATCTTGATCGCGAGCGGTTGTTCTTGTGCGAGTTTTGTTATGCCTTCAGTATAGCAAAATGGTTTATGTTGATTGAGGCGCGATGACAAACGCCGCGCCGCGTGCCTGCATTTCGTGCAAAAAGTCTTGTGGTGCGGCAGCATCGGTGATGAGCGTGGCTACTTCATCGAGGCGCGCGAAATTCACCAAAGCCGCATGACCGAGCTTGGATGAATCGGTTAGCACATAAGTCTTATTTGCGGCACGCATCATCGCACGTTTCAGCGCTGCATCGTTGGGGTTTGGCGTGCTGTAGCCATCCGCGATGGTTACGCCGGTTGCGCCGACAAATGTTTTGTCAGCATGATATTCACGAAGTGTGCTTATGGCGGCGGGTCCGATCAGCGCGAGGCTGTGTTGGCGCACGCTGCCGCCGACGAGGATCACATCCCACGACGTATGTGACAACTCGAGGGCGATGGGAATCGAACATGTGATGACGACCAAATGCTTGAACGTGCTTTTGATCTCGCGCGCCAAGGCTAACGTCGTGCTGCCACCGTCGAGGATGATGGCGTCA
>CAZVQE010000190.1:0-5516 GCA_964628875.1 uncultured Anaerolineae bacterium | reverse complement strand
TACATTGAGCAGGTCAAAAAAATAACAGGAGCAGATTACGTTGATCTGATTAGCCACAGCATGGGCGGGCTGATTTCGCGTTATTACATTGATCGTCTGATGTCGCCGCGTGATGTGGCTCAGCTTGTGATGTTGGGTCCACCAAATGACGGCACAGATTGCGCCAATCTTCCTGCGTCGCTCAATTTGTATTTGCCTGCGTCGCTTGAGATTCGCCCGATCTATGTGCGTGAGATTTTTAATCGCCAGATTATCCGTCGCCAAGGCGTGCCGTTTAGCGTGGTGGCTGGCACTCAGTTGATTGATCCAATTGCCGCGCCCTGTACAGACGTACCGACTGATATGGCAATTGCGTTATCGAGCGCCAGCAAGATTCCTGCGTCGTTGTCGCGCATTCAGCTACTTCACAATGATTTGCACAAATCGAGCGATGTATTTGACAGGCTGGTGTTGCCACTGTTGCGACGTGTTGATTTTCCTGTTGAATCGGATCCACCGCTGAGTGATGCGGCAACCCCACCATTAGATTTCACACGTATTTTTACGGGGCATGTTTCGGCAAGTAGTAGCCAAGAGGTCAAAATACAAATTGACAATGTTTCTGTTGCAAACTTTGCGTTGTATGACACGACGCGTTCGCTGACCATCACCGTGCGCGGCGCAAGTGGAAATGTCATTACGCTTGACCCTACGCGCAATGGTCTCATAAGCGTCACTGACCCATCCACTCTACTTTATCTTGGCTATGGTTTTATCAACCCGCGCGCAGGTGTGTGGACGGTGAATTTGCAATCCACCGAGCGCACGCCGTCACAAGGTGCTGATTTTGCGATCACCGCACAGATGCGTGGTGGTGCAAATCTGCGCGCCGCGACCTCAAAATTATTGCCAGCCATCAACGAGGAAATTGAAATCAGCGCCAGACTTGAGCTTGGCAATACTGCACTGGCTATGCGCGATGCGCACGCGCATGTGCGGCAACCCAACGGCACGACTGAAACTATTGCGCTGACACCCGTTGGCAATGATTGGAACGCAAAGTGGAAACCCAGCTTGTCAGGTTTGCACAGTATTGATTTACAGGTGAATGGAGCGTTAGCAGATGGCACCTCGCTCGAGCGAGTTAGCTTTTTGAGTGTGGATGTGCAACCTTCGACCGCTGAGATACGATCAACGCGTGATCTTGTGTTGATGATTGTGACAGTGTGCGCGGCGCTCATCGTTAGCATTGCTTGGGTGCTCATTCGCAAACGCGCAATGCGGAAGAAATAAGAAGCTGTGTGACAAATGAGCGGTCTAACTTGTCAAACAGATCAGACCGCTCATTTGTCAAAAATCCTCACTCAGCCCTCAAACGGCGGCTTTGGATAGCCAACGCCAAAAGGCTCCTCGGGGCGCTTCCATTCGCCCAGCAACGCGCGACGCAATGGCGTGGTGCGCTCGACAAACGCTTTGTCATTGTGCGTGCGGTCGGATGGAATCAGCCACGGCGGCGAATAGACCATGTGCATCGTGTAACGGTCAAAGTTCATCTCGTTTTTGTGCGCACGATGCCACACACCTTGATGAAAGATCACAGCAGTACCCGGCGCGCCGCACACGACGTGCGTCAATGGGAAGTCGCTGTCGGGCTTAATGCTTTCTGGCATTTTCATCTCGATATTGTGGCTGCCCGGTACAAACGCCATATTGCCCATGTTGTCTCTGCTTTGGTCGGTAATGTAGTAGCCGATGCGCAACTGCACCAGCGGAGTGGGGGTGCTCAAACGACGAAACTCATACACACCGCTGCCATCCTGATGCCACCCGCCTGACTTGCCACCTGCTGGTTGCGTGGTGCACCACGACGATTGCAAAATAAAGTAATCACCCAGTAGCGCTCGTACCTTTTGAAACGTCGCTGGATGGTCAATCAGCGCTTCGATTGCTGGCTCGCTCTCGTATAGATGACCGAGTTGGCGCCACTCGCCTTTTGGATAGGGCGCATGTGCTCGCTCGCACGCAGCGTGTACGTCAGCCACTTCATTTTTACTTAGCGCATGTGGCACAATCAAATAGCCCCACGACTCAAACATAAATCGTTCTTCTTCGGTGAGTGGACCGGGTTTGGCAATTGGTTCAAGCATGATGTTCAAAAATATGATAAGTCGGCGTTTGAAAAACACCTTTAAAAATCGTAATCAATCCACCAACTGAGCGTGTCGCGCGGCGCGAGTGATCGCTCAAAAAACGGCTCCCACGAGAACGTGTTGCGATTGCCCCAAATCGGGAACATAGCAGGCGCATAGCTGCACGTTGCCGCAATTTGCCCGAACGTCGGATGTCGCTGCAAAATGACGAGCGGCGCGGTCGCCTCGTGCGCGAGTGACTGATAGTCGCCGCGCAGGTCGGGCATACGTTTGCGGCAAATGAAGCCGTTATCTGCCAGCGCATAGCCTTCGTTGTCAGGCATGCGCAGGGGCGCGTTGATCTTCATGAGCTCGGGCGTCTCTGGCTGCGGAAAAAACGGATGCGGGAACCAACGCACGCCAATCGCGTCGTTGCCGTCGTTGCGTAGCTCGACCCGTGTGCGCAGCGTGCGGTTGCGTAGTATGACCTCGCGCGTGAGTTGCCACGACCAGTCGCCGTGCGCTTGATGCGTGGTCATGTGAATGGCATCCGCGCCCGCCGCAATCTGCCATTCACAAAAAGAGACCGGCTCGTTGACGCGCCAATTTGCCATCTGACGAATCACGCCAACGCCGATCACTGCGGCAATATCTGCGTCGCCAACCTTGCGCAATGGCGCGAGATTAAACGCATCGGGTATGCCCTGTCCGTCAAATGTATTGAAGTCGTTTGGATACGTGGGTCCGCTGAGCAACGTGCCGTGACGCGCGTCATTCACCTGAAAAATGTAACCACCAGCGCAATAGCGCGCGCCCATGCGTGCGCGGTCGGCGACAGGGTCTAGCACCTCGACGCTGAGGGATGCGCTCTTGAGCGTAAACATGAGCTACACCGGCAGCACAGAGGTGAGTTGATCTGCGGCGACAACGGGCTTATCGTTGTAAAGCACGCATGCAGCCGCTTGATGCGCCTGCACCTGATACAGCGGCGGCTCGTTTTTGCACTCGTCCTTGACAAATGGGCAGCGCGATGTGAATTTGCATCCAGTCGTCGCAATTTTGCCTTCGATCTCTTTGATCTGCATGTGTTCGCTGCCCCAGCGGCGCGAGAGATCGGGCCACGGAATCGAATCAATCAGCAACCGCGTGTATGGATGTTGCGGCGATTTGATAACCTTCTCGATGTCGCCGGCTTCCATGACGTTGCCGCGATACAGCACGATGATGTTGTTTGCCACATGAAACGCGGTCGTCAGGTCGTGCGTGATGTAGATGATGCTGATGCCATGATCGCGATTGAGCGAGCGCAAGCTCTCGAGGATGGTCGCGCGCAATGAGGCGTCCACCATGCTGACTGGCTCATCGGCGACGATGAGTTTTGGCTTGAGCAACAGCGCGCGCGCGACATTGATACGTTGGCGCTGACCGCCAGAGAGTTGATGCGGGAATCTGCCCAGCACATCCTCAGCGCGCAAGCCGACGCCGTTGAGCGCTTCTTCCATCAAGTTGCGGGCTTTTTCTTTGCTGCTGGCGAGTTTAAATTTTTCGATGGGCACGCTGAGCAAATGGTCTACCGAGTAAAACGGATTAAACACGGCGAAGGGGTCTTGAAAAACAGCTTGCACCTCGCGGCGAAATTGTGTGCGCTCAGCCGCAGACAGCTTTGTGATGTCTTTGCCTTGATAGATAATTTGTCCGTTGGTTGGCTCGAGAAAGCCAAGCAGCAACATTGCCAGCGTGGTTTTGCCGCTGCCGCTCTCGCCAGCGACGGTCATAATGGTGGGGTGATCGGCATCCAACGTCAGCGAGAGATTATTGAGGGCGACGGTACTGGCGCGTGAGATCAAGCCCGTTGTATAGGTTTTGCCGACGTTGCGGAGTTCGAGGAGTGGAGCCATAGTTAAAATTTAGTTCGCGGACTTTTCAACTTTGTGGCAGGCGACCAAACGCGCGCCGCCTTTATTTTCAAATTTTGGCACCATGAGCTTGCACTCATGATCGGCGATGGGGCAGCGCGGATGAAACGTGCAACCCGATGGTAATCGCAGCAACGCGGGCGCTAAGCCGGGGATGCCATTAAACACACCACGCTGATTGAGATCGGGCAAACTGCGAATCAACGCTTGAGCATAGGGGTGCAATGGTTTTGTGAACATATCGCGCACTGTGCTCAGCTCCATAAACCGGCCGGTGTACATGACCGCAACTTTGTCTACAAACTGCGCCATCAGCCCCATATCGTGACCGATCAAGATAATGGCGCAACCGAGTTCTTTTTGCACGTGATTGAGCGTCTCCATCACTTGGCGCTGAGTCACAACATCGAGCGCGCTGGTCGGCTCATCGGCGATGATGAGCTTAGGCTTGAGCAAGATGCCGATGGCGATACACACGCGTTGTTTCATGCCGCCGCTTAGTTCGTGCGGGTACATTTTGGCGACGGCGGGTTTGATGTCTACTGACTGTAATGCAGTCACGATGCGTTCTTCCATTTGCGCATCGGTCATCGTGTGTTTGTGCGCTTTCATCGCGTCACGCATCTGGTCGCCGATGCGGATCACAGGGTTGAGCGAGTTCATCGCGCCTTGTGGAATGTAGCTGATGCGGCTGAGGCGCGCCTCGCGCATTTGCTGTTCGTCCAGATCAATCAGATTAACGCCATCCACCGTAACGCTGCCGCCTTCGATACGTCCGGGCGGTTTGATCATACGCATCATGGCAAGCGCCATCGTGCTTTTGCCAGAGCCTGATTCACCGACTAAGCCGAGCTTTTCACCGGGCATCAATTCCAAATCTACACCGTCGAGCGCGCGCACACGACCGCCCTCTGTGTAATACGTCACTTGCAGATTTTTGACATCGAGTACAGGTTGTGTCATGGTATTTATTCTGTGCGGCGAGCGCGTGGGTTGGCGACTTCGTCGAGACCCGTGTTGATGAGTGTGAGCGCAGCAAAGATCAAGATGAGCGCGGTCACGGGCCACAGGGGCCACCACCACCAGCCATTAAAGATGGCGCTTTGTTGCTGTGCAAAGTAGATGATGTTGCCGAGTAGCGGCTCTGTGAGTGGCGCGAGTCCTAGCACTGACAAACCAAACGAGCTAAACAGCGCATCAAAGATGGCGTTGATAAAGCTGGCGACGATGAAGGGCAACAAATTGGGCAGCAATTCTTTGAAGATGATCTCCCAACTGCCCATGCCTGACAATTTGGCGACATTGACAAACATGCGCTCTTTCATGCTCAGCACTTGCGAACGAATGACGAGCGTAGGCTTCATCCATGCAGTGATGGCGACGATGGCGCCAATGATGGCTATGGTTTGAAATGGTTTTGCGTCGTCGAATAGATCATTGCGCGGTAGTGACGCCGCCAGCACGACCTGAATCAAAAATGGCGGGATCGGTT
>CAZVQE010000189.1:0-5524 GCA_964628875.1 uncultured Anaerolineae bacterium | reverse complement strand
TTCCTGCAGATGGCACAGTGCTTATACGCATCGGCGTGCAGGGCGCACAACTCAATAACGAACAACGCAAAGCCGGCGCGTATGTGTTTGTCGTGGATGAGTCCGGGTCAATGGCATCTGGTGGGCGCATAGACATCGCAAAAAATGCGATCAAGATGATGGTCAATCGCCTCGCGCCTTCTGATTGGATCGGCATTGTGGCGTTTAGCAATTCGGCGCGCACAGTTTTGCCACCGACACTCATTATTGAGCGCAGTTCGATTTTCCGCGCGATTGATTCGATTCAACCCACCAACAGCACCAATCTGCAAGCTGGCTTGCAACTCGGCTATCAAATGGCGTCGCGCGCCTTTCGCGCGGGCGGCAACAATCGCGTGATTCTATTTTCCGACGGCGTCGCCAACGAAGGCGGCATTCAGCCCGATGAGATTTTGCGCTCAGTGCAAGACTATGCCAATCGTGACATCGCACTCACTTGTGTCGGAGTCGGATTTGGTAACTACAACGACGTGCTGATGGAGACGCTCGCCGACAAAAGCAAGGGCGGCAATTACACCTACATCAACAGCGACGCAGACACCGAGCGCCAACTCGTGCGCAAAGTCATGGCGTTGCAGACCATCGCCGACGACGCCAAGATTCAGGTGGACTTTAATCCGGATGTTGTGGCGCAGCATCGTTTGTTGGGTTATGAGAATCGGGCTGTGGCGGATGTTGATTTTCGCAATGATGCAGTGAAGGGCGGCGGAATCGGCGCGGGTCACACTACAACCGCGATGTACGCCGTGCGACTGCGACCTAGCGCACAGGGACGCATCGCCACAGTCAATCTACGTTGGCAAGAGCCAGACAGCAAGCAGTGGCGCGAGGTGAATGGCAATATGATGACGTTTGACATTGCGCCAACGTTCTTTGCCGCGCCATCGCGCTATCGCCTCGCCGCAACCGTCGCGCTGTTTAGTGAGGTGCTGCGCCACAGCCCATACACGTATGCGACATTGCGCGATGTCTCAGGCTATGCCAACTCGCTGACATCAGTTTTGCGCGAGGACGCAGACGTGACTGAGTTTGCCGCGCTCGCAAATCGCGCCGCGCAGATGCAGCGCTAAATACGCGTCACATCTTTATGCGTAAGGGCGAATCTGAGATCCGCCCTTACGTCCATTTATACAAATAACTCGTCATTCGCGCTGACCCAATTCCACAAACGCTTGATGCCTGTAAGGACAGGTATCTGCGGTTGCCATCCGAGCATTTGTTTGGCTTTGCTTGTGTCCATCACACACACCGTCTGGTCGCCCGGGCGCCACTCAGCGTGACGCACGTTGATCGGATGCCCCGCCAGTTCTTCGAGGATTTCGCCGCATTCGCTCCAAATCGCTAGCGTGTTTTGCATGCCGCCGCCGACATTAAAAATCTCGCCTTTGACGCGATCAATGTTTTGCCATGCGAGTTGATACGCGCGCACGAGATCCGACACATGCAACATGTCACGCACTTGTTTGCCATCGCCATAGATCGAGATGGGTTTGCCCGTCACTGTCGCAATCACAAAATGCGCGAGCCAGCCTTGATCCTCGACGCCAAATTGGCGCTCGCCGTAAATCGCGCTCTGCCGAAAGACAACTGTGCGCAAGCCATAGATGCGCGCATAGTCGCGCACATATTGATCGCCGGCGCCTTTGCTGCAGCCATAGGGTGAATGAAAGTCGAGCGGTTGATGTTCACTGATGCCATTGACAAGGTCGCGATAGCGATAGCGCTCGCCATCGAGCACGACAGGCACATCCTCCATGCCACCATACACTTTGTTGGTGGATGAATAAAACACCGCTGGCGACGGCGACATCGCGCGCGCAGACTCAAGTACATTAAACGTGCCGAGCGCGTTGATTTCAAAATCCATACGCGGGTTATTCACCGAGGTGGTGACCGCCACCTGACTGGCGAGATGCAGCACGAGATCGGGCTGTGCCGCGTGCATCGCGCTCCGCAGTGCGTCTATGTCGCGGATATCGCCCTTGACAAATTGCAGCTGCGTCGGCGCGTTTGATTGCGCGCCGAGCCAATCCAGATTAAATTGAGTGCGCGGGCGTGACAGATTATCAAAGATGGTGACTTGCGCGCCCTGCGCCAAAAACGTCGCGGCAGCATTGCATCCGATAAAGCCCGCGCCGCCGGTAATAAAAACTCGCATGAGCCGAAGTATAGCGAGGCGTTGATAAAATGCGCACATGGCACGAACTTTTTTTCGGATCGGCGCAGTGTTGGCTTTTTTGAGTGTGGCGTTTGGCGCATTTGCAGCGCATTCGTTGCGCGGCATCATCAGCGATAGTGCACTCGCCAATTTTGAGACTGGCGCGCGCTATCAGATGTATCACGCGCTGGGGCTGTTTGCGGCGGCGTGGTTGGCGTCGCGCGTCTCGGGTCGTCTGGTGAATTGGGGCGGCGGGTTGCTTTTGCTTGGCGTGATTTTGTTTTCGGGCAGCTTGTATCTGCTCAGCCTCACGGGCGTGACGCTATTTGGCTTGATTACGCCGTTCGGCGGCGTGTCATTTTTGGCGGGCTGGGCGTGTCTGTTTTTGGCGGCGAGAGAGCTGTGAGGTAAAGTTTATCCAATTAAGCCGCGCACTGTGACTGCTACAATCTGCGCATAAGCCAATGAACAAAACTCTCTTTGATCGAATCACTGTTAATCCTGAGCAATGCGGCGAGCGTCCGTGTATTCGTGGCATGCGTATTCGAGTCACTGATGTTTTGGATTTGCAAGCCAACGGAATGACATTTGACGAGATTCTCAGAGAGTTGCCAGATTTAGACTTAGATGATCTCAAAGCCGTGGCTAAATATTCAATTCATTTTGCTTGCTAAGGTAATTATCAAATTCTTCCTGAACTTACGCAAAACACTAAAAAGCGGGCTTGTCATTTCGAGCAAAGCGAGAAATCTGCGAAAAACATGATGTGCAATTTCAAATTTAGTCGCAGATTCCTCCGCCTTCGGCGTTCGGAATGACAATTTGAATCCATGTCCATCTATCTGCGCGATATCGCGCTTGACGAAGCCACACAAGCTTGGCAAACAGCGCTGAGTAATGTCGGCGCATTGCAACCGCTCGACGCCGAGACTGTGCCGCTCAATGTGGCGCACGGACGTGTGACGGCGCGCGCGGTGTATGCGCTCATCAGCTCGCCGCACTATCACGCCAGCGCGATGGATGGCTACGCGGTGCATTCGGCTGAGACCGTCGGCGCAACGGAGACACAACCCAAACACTTGAGGCTCGGCGCGCAAGCGATTTACGTGGACACCGGCGATGCCATTCCACAAGGCTATGACGCGGTCATCAAGATCGAAGAGGCGCAAGTCATCGAGAATACCATCGAGATTTTGGCAGCCGCGACGCCGTGGCAATACATACGCCCGATGGGCGAAGACATGACTGCGACCGAGCTAGTGCTGTCTGCCAATCATCGCATCAGACCACAAGACCTCGGCGCGCTCGCCGGCAGCGGACACACACAGGTCAGCGTCTATCGCCAGCCGCGCGTAGCAATCATCCCGACCGGCACTGAGCTGGTACCGCCGAGCGCGGATGTGCGCGCGGGCGAGATTATCGAATACAACACGCTCGTGCTCGGCGCGATGGCGCAAGAGTGTGGCGCGATGGTCACGCGCTATCCGATTCACAAAGACGATTACGCCGCGATCAAAGCCACTGCGCACGTCGCGCTGCAAACGCACGACATCGTCATCATCAACGCTGGCTCTAGCGCCGGCAGCGAGGATTTCACCGAGCGCATCTTTAACGAACTCGGCGAAATCTGCGTGCATGGCGTTGCCATTCGCCCAGGTCACCCGGTCATGCTCGGCGCGGCGCGCGACGCACAGGGGCGCGGCAAAGCGCTCGCTGGTATCCCGGGCTATCCCGTGTCGGCGGCGGTGACGTTTGATCTGTTTGTGCGACCCCTGCTCTATCTGTGGCAGGGTCAATTGCCGCCGCAGCGTCCGACGATTGCGGCGACATTGACGCGCAAGACGGTGTCACCGATGGGCGATGATGAATTTTTGCGCGTGTCAGTGGGGCAAGTAGGCGATCAAATCGTGGCGACGCCAATGGGCAGCGGCGCGGGCGTGATTACCTCGATGGTCAAGTCGGATGGCATCGTGCGCATTCCGCGGTTTAGCGAGGGTGTGCATCAAGGCGCAACGGTGACCGTCGAACTGCACACCGACCCGCAAAAGGTCAATCACACGATATTAGCCATCGGCAGCCATGACATGACACTCGATCTGCTCGCCGACGAATTGCGCCAGCGCTCGCCGTTGCTGCATCTGTCATCCGCGCATGTCGGCAGCACCAGCGGCTTGCTCGCGCTCCAACGCGGTCAGGCGCACTTGGCTGGCTCGCACCTGCTCAACGAAGCCAGCGGCGAGTACAACCTTGCGGCGATTGAGCAGATGCTGACGCCGTTTGGCGTGTGCGTGGTTGTGCTGGGTTTTGTGAATCGGGTGCAGGGGCTCATCGTGCCGCGCGGTAATCCAAAACGTATTGCGGATTTAAGTGACCTCACGCGCCCCGACGTGTCTTTTGTGAATCGCCAGCGCGGGGCGGGCACGCGTGTGCTGCTCGACTATCAACTCAAAACACGCGGCATCAACGCGCGCGAGATACGTGGCTATGAGCGTCAAGAATTTACACATCTTGCACTCGCGGCTCAGGTGGCAAGTGGCGCGGCGGATTGCGGGCTCGGCATCTTGGCAGCCGCGCGCGCGTTACAGCTCGATTTTGTGCCGCTGTTTAATGAGCGCTACGATTTGATTATTCCGACGCAGCACTATGAGAGCGCGCTGTTGCAGCCACTCTTGCAGATCATCCGCAGCGCGCCATTTGCACAGCGCGTGCAGTTACTCGGCGGCTATGAGACTACGCAGATGGGGGTTGTGTTGGCGGAGCGGTGATTCTATAATTCTTTCGAGGGAACATCATGAGACCATCACGTATAAATCAAATTCGCATCATCAGTCTGAGTGTGTTTATGTTGTTTATGGCGTTAATTCCGAGTCAGACGTCATTTGCAAACCAAAAAGACAATCGTCTCGTTTACTTGCCGTTAGTCACTCGTCCTGTTACCGCAAGTCAAATTGCTTGGTACAGCGGCGCTATTTGTACTACACCTTCAGATCAATTAATTGGGAAAAACAATCCAGCTAATTTTCAATACGGATTTAAAGAGTTGTACGTCTTTTTCTGGGTTGACGGCGGTAATGGTAAAGCCTTCCGTATTGATTGGTATCTCAACGGCGCAAATACACCTTCAGTAACACGCACAGGAACAGTGCAAAAACAAAATGATGTTATCGGTGCAGCGGTTGTTTACGGTGAAAATGGCACTTGCGGCAGCGATATACCGCGAGGCACTTATCAAACAAAACTGTATGTTGACAACCTACTCATTGCAACAGCATCGGCAAAAGTAGAATAATTTCAAATTTGCATTAATTTAAATGAATATTTAAATTA
>CAZVQE010000188.1:0-5529 GCA_964628875.1 uncultured Anaerolineae bacterium | reverse complement strand
TGTGGGATTCATGCTTCCATGCCATCGTCTGGCGCTGGCTAGATGCAACTTGCGCATGGCAAGAACTACGCTGTGCGACTGCCAAACAGCTACAAACCGGCGCGGACGCTGGCATGATCCCACACATGAATTATTGGGACGGACGCGGTACAGCGCTATGGAACACTGCCGAGCGAAGCGTGATTACCCAACCACCGCTAATCGCCATTGCGGCATGGCTGACCCATCAAAAAAATCCAAACCTTGCGGCGCTGGCACAGCTCTACCCACAGCTTGAGGCATATCACAATTGGTTTAGTCATCGGCGTGAGCTAGACAACGATGACATGGTTTGGTTGATTCATCCTTGGGAGACTGGCCAAGATGCCACGCCACGCTGGGACGCGGCGATGGGTTTTGATGCAAAGCAAATTGGTGATAACACGGCAAACAGCGGAAACCCAAGCATTGAAAGCGACCACTTAAACACTCAAACCTATTATCACAACGAATATGACAACGGCTTACGTCAAGCACGGATTGCGTTGGTTCACACGTTGATAAAACATCAATGCGACGCAGGCGCATTGCGCCAAGCGAGCTCGTTTTGTATTGCCCCGCTGGATTTCAACGCGATTCGATGTGCCGACCTTGAGGCACTAGGCAATATTGCCCAAGTCATTGATTTACCCGCCGCGCGTTATTGGCGACAAAAGTCCGCCGACCTGCAAGCCACACTGCAACAACATCTTGCCAAATTGTCATCTGACGATTTGCGTCATCAGCCCGAAGTTTGGGTAAATTTGTTTTGTGGCGCGGCAAACCAAATACAGGCAATGCAGATGGCACAAGGCATCGAACACGCCCTCGCAACTACGCCTTATCCGCTCAGTTCTGTGCCGTTGCATCACGCCGCATTCGCGCCCGCCCGCTATTGGCGTGGCAATGTGTGGCTGCCGTTGGTGTGGCTTATTTGGGCGGGCTTGCGTCGCTATGGCTATGATGATTTGGCGAAGAAATTGACCGAACGTATTGCCGATCTCATTCAACACAGCGGTTTTCGTGAATATTTCAACCCTATCAGCGGCGAAGGACTGGGATCAGAAGATCATAGTTGGACTACGCTGATTTTGGATATGCAACTAACAGGTTATGCCTAAAGAATTTGTTTTAACCGCACCACGCACGCTTGTTTTTCGTAATTATGCCGAGCCGGCATTGATGCCAAACGAAATTCGCATTCGCACGCATCTGAGCGGGATAAAACCAGGCACCGAGCTGGCGGCTTATCGCGGCGACACACCTTTTGTCGAGCAAGACTTTGATCTGACCCGACGCGCCTTTGTGCCACGTTCGCCAACGCAACCGTTTTATCCGACTCAGCTAGGATGCTGGGGCGTGGGCAGTGTCATCGAGATTGGCGCGGCGGTGACTCAATTTAAATTGGGCGATGTGGTTCATGCGCCGATGTTGCATCGGCCCAGCAACGTGAAAAATGTCGCTGAAGTGTTTTTACTTGCGCCAGAATTATCCCCTGAAGCCGCGTTGTTTAGCGACCCCACCATTTTTGCGTTGAGCGCCGTGCAAGATGCGCAGATCAAAATTGGCGACAACGTGGCGATATTTGGACTTGGCGCATTGGGACTCATCGCCGTGCAACTCGCCAAATTGCAAGGCGCAGCTCAGGTTTTTGCTGTGGATGTTAATGCAGAACGGCTTGAATTGGCGCAACGCTTTGGCGCCGATCATGCGCTGAATGCCAGCCTAGTGGACGCGTCACAGGAAATCCGTCGTCTGACGCAACACAAGGGCGTAGATGCTGTGATTGAAATATCGGGGAGCACGCTGGCGCTGCAAAGCGCTACCCGTTCGGTTCATCAAGGCGGGCTTATCGTCGCCGCCAGTTTTTACAAAAGCGGACAAGCTGCGCTGAATCTGGGTATGGAATGGCATCATAACCGCCCAACGCTGATCTCATCAATGCCCGCATGGGGCAATCAGTCACGCTATGCCCCGATGTGGGATTTACATCGACTACGCCGCACCGCTGTGCAACTATTGGCGCAAAGCAAATTGCAAGTATTGCCTATGCTCAGCCACTGCTTTGCGTATGTCGATGCCGCCGCAGCTTACGTTCTGCTCGATCAGTCGCCAACGCCGCCGATCAAGGCGGCGTTGGTCTATCCAATGTGATTTTAGAGGGGCACCCACTGGCGCACTCTCTCGAATTCAATTTAACAACAAAAGAAATAAGGAGAAAAAACAACAATGAACAGACGAATATTAAACACGGGCTTTTTGGCGTTAGCCGCGTCATTGGTCCTAAGCGCTTGTGCTACGCCAACGCCAGCACCCGCACCCGCAAAACCAGCCGAAGCTGCGAAACCGGCTCAACCTGCGCCTGCTTCGACTGGCAAGGTTTTGATGTTGAGCACACAAGCCAACAACGTCAATGAGTCTGAAGCCTTGCGCAAACAAGTCTTGGCTGGCTCAAAAAACGAAGTCGAACTGGTAACTGATGCGTCAGGTCCGTTTGTTGATAAGTTGACGGCTGAGAACAAAGCTGGCAAGGGCACAATTGGCATTGCGGCGGGCTTGATCGGCGATTTGTCGCCCATCGGCGGACAAATGAAAGATTTGAGCGCTGTCAAAAATAAGCTAATCGATCGCAATATTACAGCATCGTTGTGGGATGCTGCAAAACTGGGCACAGACAAGCAACTGATGGTACCTTGGATGCAAGCCACCTTGATCATGGCAGTGAACAAAAAAGCGTTGAAGTATTTGCCACAAGGAGCAGACATTAACAACCTGACCTACGATCAACTGTTGATGTGGGGCAAAGCTATGAAAGACGGTGAGAAGGAAGCCAAGATCGGTTTTGCGGCTGGCAAAGATGGTCTTATTCATCGCTTCTTTCAAGGCTATTTGTTGCCCGCATTTAGCGGCGGCACGGCGGCGACGTATGGCACAGATGGCGCTATTGCGGGATGGAAGTATTTCGTTGATTTGTGGCAATATGTCAACCCGCAAAGCACCACCTACAACTTTATGCAAGAGCAATTGTTGAGCGGTGAAGTGTGGGTGACGATTGATCACGTGGCGCGCCTGAAGAATGCATTCACCGATAAGCCAGATGATTTTGTGGCGGCGCCAGCCCCAATTGGTCCAAAGGGCCGTGCCTATATGGTGATTTTGGCTGGGTTGTCCATTCCGAGCACCGCACCTGATGGCGCGAGCGCAGAAGCGGTTATCGAATACTTGACTCAACCCGCCAACCAAGCCAAGACCCTGACTGCGATTGGGTTCTACCCTGTTTCAGCAGGCGATTTGCCCGCCGATGCCCCCGCGTGGCAAAAGTTGATGGGCGGCGCAGTTAAGGCGCAGTCTTCGGATGCGAAAGCGTTGCCAGTCTTGATTCCTCAGGGCTTAGGCGCAAAAGGTGGCGATTTCAATAAGGTTTACCGTGACACATTTACGGAAATTGTATTGAATAAAGCCGATATCGCCAAGACCTTGACCGCCCAAAAAGCGATTTTGCAAACCGTGATGAACGATGCCAACGCCATTTGCTGGGCGCCTGATCCAGTGAAAGCCGGCGAACCCTGCAAAATCATCTAGTCCATGATCGCACTGTCATCCCGCCTCTGTTGATGTCGTCGAGGCGGGATGACACGTCTAAACTGCCGAATATGAAAAGACGATCCTACATCCCCTATTTTCTCATCGCCCCAGCCATCATTTTTATGGCATTATTTTTTGCCTACCCGATGGTCGAGGCATTCGGCTTGGCATTGCGTGATCGAGAGAGCGGGGCATTGACGTTAAATAATTTCGCCAAGATGTTTAGCGATGTGCAGTTTTCGCCTGCCTTCACCACCACCATTTGGCTGATTTTAATTATTATTCCTGTGCAATTTGTCTTGGCGCTGATCATGGCGTTGATTGTCAATGCCAAATTAAAATGCGCAAGCATCTTTCTTTATATTTACGCGATTCCGCTTGCCATCAGCGAATTGGCGGCTGGCATTGTGTGGTTTAACATTTTTACGGATCGTGGCTTTCTAAACAGTCTGCTGATCTCACTCGGTTTTTTAGAGCGCCCGTTTTTATTTTTAAGCTATCAAAATTGGAATTGGCTGATGGTCGCCGTTGTGCTGGCTGAGGCATGGCGTGCCACCAGCATCATCATGATCATTTTGGTTGCGGGGTTACAGTCCATTCCGAGCGATTACATGGAAGCCGCCGAAGTGTTTGGCGCAAACCTGTGGCAACGGGTTACGCGGATTATTTTGCCCTTGCTCAAGCCCAGCTTACAAGTCGCGCTTATCTTGCGCACGATTTTGGCGTTTCAGGTATTCGGCGTGGCACTAGCAGTGGCTGGCACAGGCATGAGCTTATTGGCAGGCGAAGCGTATCGCTGGTACTACGACATTCGCAACCCCCAAGTCGCCGCCGCCTATGCCAGTGTATTTTTGATTGGCTTGCGTTCGCCTGAGCTTGAGGTGAAGCGATGAAGCTATCCCGATTGCTGACCTATGTGCTTGCGGTGCTACTTGCCGTTTGGATTTTGCTTCCGATTTATCTGATCGCCTCACAAGCGTTTAGCACTCGAGCTGGTATTTTTACTTTCCCGAAACCATTTGTCCCCGAAACGCCGACGCTCGAAACCATGTCATTTTTCTTGGGTGCGACCGGCGTTTTGCCTGCGGCAGGGCGCAGTGTAACCGTCGCGCTTAGCACCATTGTTTTTTCTTTGCTAATCGGCGCGCCCGCTGGCTACGCCTTAGCCAGATATGATTTTGTTGGGCGCGATTTTGTGCGATTGCTAATTGTGAGTACGCGCGCTTTTCCGATTGTCATCCTCTCAATTCCTATTGCCGTTGCTTATATTCAACTCGATATCAACGACAATATCTTTAGCCTTGCGCTCATGCATTGCGCGTTGGCGCTTCCGTTTACTGTGTTGGTAACCAGCAGCGTATTTTCAGGCGTTCCAAAAGACCTCGAAGAAGCCGCAGAGACTTTGGGTTGTTCGCCCTTTCAAGCATTTTGGCGAGTTGTCTTACCGTTGGCATTGCCCGGTCTTGCAGCTGCCACGCTCTTTACGTTTGTGCTGAGTTGGAATGAAGTGTTCGCTTCGGTGATCTTAACTACTCGCAATCGCACCTTGCCAGCTCTATTGCTGACCCAGCTTGATGGCTCGCCGATCAACTATCGTTATGCGGGCGGTTTCTTTTTGCTAATGCCGTCCATGATTTTCATGCTGTTTATTCGCAAGTATTTGTTTACCTTATGGGGGCGGGTGAGCCGTTAGCTCATCCAAAGGTTACCGATCATTTTATGGCTACGATAAAACTTGAAAACATCGTCAAAAAATATGGCAAAGCTGTCGCCACCAACAATGTCAGCTTGACCATCCATGACAAAGAATTTATGGTGCTACTTGGACCCAGCGGTTGTGGCAAAACCACGCTGTTGCGCGCCATCGCCGGACTAGAGCAAATTGACTCAGGCGCGGTCACAATTGGCAACAAAGATGTGACCAAC
>CAZVQE010000187.1:0-5541 GCA_964628875.1 uncultured Anaerolineae bacterium | reverse complement strand
AGGTGCCTTATCTCGGATTGTGTCTTGGCATGCAAGTCATGTGCATCGAATTGGCGCGTCATGTGCTAGAGAGCGACGAGCCAAACAGCACCGAGTTTGTGCATAACACGCCACATCCGATTATTGACCTAATGGCAGATCAACGCGACATCAGTGATATGGGCGGCACGATGCGGCTTGGCATTTATCCGTGCAAATTGGTGGCAGGCACCCATGCGTATGCGGCATATGCTTCGAGGACTGATTGGGAATCGAAACAGGTAGGAGATACGCTCACAGTCAATGAGCGCCATCGCCACCGCTATGAGTTTAATAACCAGTATCGCAAATTGCTGGCAGAGGCGGGTTTGGCGATCAGCGGTATCTCGCCGGATGACAAACTGGTTGAGATTAGTGAATTGCGCGATCACCCGTTTATGGTGGGCAGCCAATTTCACCCGGAGTTTAAGAGCCGCCCCAATCGCCCGCATCCATTGTTTAAGGCGTTTATTCAAGCCAGTATCAACCAAAGCCATTAAAACAGCTAATTAAAATTACAAAGCCGCCTGCGGTAGGGTCGTTTACGATTGCGCTGCAGGCAATTTTATTGTCAAAAGAAAATTACATTTATAATATAAAAATTCTTGAAAATTAAATATGGATATAAAGACAGGAATTCAGTCCTATATCACCGCCCTCAAAGAAAGCAACGCTGCTTCTGCCAACACTCAGTTGGCTTATCAAACCGATCTCACTCAATTTCTTGGATTTTTGTCGTCCGATTCCAAAGGCGACATTGACTTATCGCACATCTCTGAGGATGACATAGATAAGTATCTGAGTGATCTCTCGCAAAAAAACTATTCTGATACAACCGTGGCGCGAAAAACGGCTGCGCTCAAATCGTTTTTTCGTTGGGCGGTCGAAAACAATCTAACCGATAAGTCATTTGCCAGCAAACTGAAGCCACCCACGCTCGGCTACAAACCGCCGCGTATTTTGTCTGAGGAAGAAGTATCTCGGATCATCAATCAAGCTGGAGCGCGCGGCACGTCTCGCGCAAAGCGCGACAAGGCGCTCTTGGCGGTTCTTTACGATACCGGCATGCGTGTGTCTGAGACGACCAATCTCAAAATGGCTGATATAGATCTTGAATCTGGCAAGATCATGTGTCTCGTCGGCTCACCCAAACAACGTGTTGTCATGATGAGCCAAAATACGCGGCAGATCGTTGCAGATTACTTGGCGAGTGCGCGCCCATCTCTCATGAGCGAGCAGCCCAGTGACGATTTATTTTTGAATCCATTTGGTAGCGGATTGACGCGCCAAGCTGTATGGATCATGATCCGGCGCAACGCCAAAAACGCTGGCATCACGGGGCTCGTCACGCCACATACGCTGCGGCACTCTCGCGCGGCGCATCTGTTGGCAGCGGGTGAGGACACGCGCAAAGTCAAAGCCTACTTTGGTCACGCCAATATGGCAACCACACAGTCCTATTTGCCAGAGCGGCTCAATCCACCACCGCCAAGTGTCACACCCGAAGCATAAACTGTCAGCTTGACCCTTGAAATAGAGCCGCAAGTAATCGCGGCTCTATTTTTTTGTAAAAGCATTTGAATTAGCATCGTTCGCTGAGTGTGTCGAAGCGAATGATGTTTGGTGAATTATTGGCTTCGACAGGCTAAGCCCGCGACGCTTGACGAGTTGTCAACAAGCGTTTTGAATACAATCATGGACGCATGAAAATACCTCTCATCGTTGATGCGCATCTCGATCTCGCATACAACGCGATCAACTACAAACGCAATTATCTGCATAGCGCCCTGCGCACACGCGCGCAGGAGCAAGGCACACCTGAGCAAGCCGAAAATGGCAAATGCACCGTCGGATATCCTGATTTGATGCGCGGACGCGTCGGGCTGGTTTTTGGCACGGTGTATGTCTCGCCCGCGATGGATGGCATGACGGGCGCGCCGCCAAAGTATCGCACCGCCGAAGAAGCGCACGCGCAAGCAATGGCGCAGCTCGATTACTATCATCGCCTCGCCGATCAAGAGTCGCGCATCCGCCTCGTCACCTCGCGCCAAGACCTCGACGCCGTCACGCAAGGCTGGCTGTCAGACAAACGCAGCGACAAAAATCCGCATCGGCACATCGGCATCGTGCCGCTTATGGAAGGCGCAGATCCGATTCGCGAACCGAAAGAACTCGAGCGTTGGGTCGAGCGCGGCATCCGCATCGTCGGACCTGCGTGGAGCCAGACGCGCTACTCCGGCGGCACGGGCGCGCCAGGCGGGCTGACCAAGATCGGCTTTGAGCTACTCGATGTGATGGCAAGCTACGGTGTCATCCTCGATGTCAGCCACATGGCCGAAAAGGCGCTCTTTGAAGCGCTCGAACACTTTGGCGGGCAACATGTGATCGCCAGCCACAGCAACCCAAAGAAAATCACACCGACGGATCGTCATCTGCCCGACGAAGCGATTGAGATAATCGCGCAACGCAAAGGCGTAATTGGCGTTGTGCTGTACAACCGATTTTTGAAACACGACTGGACCAAGCGCGACGCCAAGCATCTGGTCACCCTCGATCACATCGTGCGGTGTATTGATTACATTTGTCAGCTCACGGGCAGCGCTGAGCATGTTGGCATTGGCACTGACTTTGATGGCGGTTTTGGCAGCGAATCTATTCCGGCTGAATTGGATACCGCGCGTGATCTATACCGTGTCGGCGACGAGCTAACGCGGCGCGGCTACTCAGACGCGCACGTGGCCCAGGTGATGTATGGCAATTGGTTGCGCGTGCTGCAGAGCGCATTGAAATAAGGCAACACACAATGAAATCAAATCAAATTAACCCTGCGTTGGCGGCAGCGCTGACTGTGCCGTTTGTGCTGTATCAGTTGCTGATGTTGACGCCAATGCTGCTGAGTGAGGACAGCACGGCTGATGTCGCCTCTGTCTCAGCCGCGTTTGAGCCGACGCTGCTGACGATCATGCCATTGGTGGCTGTGATAATTGCGCTCGCGGCGTTTTGGTTGTTGCTGCCGCGCATCGGCTATCGCACGGCATGGCTGACTGCGCTCGCGTGCGTTGGCTTATTGCTTGTGGGCATTTTTGCTGCCGCAAATACCGGCATGTTTTACGGCGCGACATTGTCACCGACGATGCTGATTGTGTTGCTGATCTTGAGCGGCATGATGGTGGCTGGTGCGACGATGCTGATCGGTTTGTGGCAGCAGATGAGACGCGAGTCGTAGTTTCGCGCAGTCATGCGGAACGGAGTAAAGCGAAGTGAAGAATCTCCATCAATCAGCGCGTTAGAGATTCTTCGTTGCTTCGCGCCTCAGAATGACTGTGCCAAATAGCGCTACCTCACGCCATACGAATCGCGCAAGCTGATGATGTGATACGTCACATGCCCCGCGAGCATATACACGAGCGCGCGCGTGCTGACGGCGTAGCCTGAGGCTGTGCCAATGCGCACGAGCATGTCATCGGTCAGGTGTTTGACGAGGTGGATGCTTGAAATGCGCGCGGCTTCAAATTCGTCTAACAGATCAGACAATGTGCGCGTGTTGTACTCGCCAGCTGGCACATACATGTCTTGGTCAAAGCTCGGCAGTGGCGCAGTGTCGCCGCGCGAGACATGAAACGCGCGAAACGAAAACAAGCGCTCGGCGTCAATCAAATGCCCGATGACTTCGTTGATGCTCCACTCACTCGGTGCGGGTCGCGCGATGGCGTGTTGTGCACTGACATGCTTTAGCATCGCGCGCAACGTTGCCGGTTGCGCGTTCAATTCCGCCCAAATCTGCCCATCAGGCACGAGCGAAATGTAGGCGTTGTAATACGAGTTGTGTTCGTTTGGATTGGGGCGGGGGATGTGAGTCATGATTTTGGTTTGCAAACTAAAGTTACTTGATCTGAACGGGGTGCGCGAGACAGGATCTCAATGTCATTCCGAACGGAGTGAGGAATCTCTGCGTTGTTACGGTGCATGGATTTCTCGCTTGCGCACAGAGTGCGCCGCTCGAAATGACAAGTTTTGTTTCGACTGTCTCGATAGCACAACTACCTTTAACTCAACACCCGCCCAGCATCTAGCCTGTTGAGGCGCATGCCTGTCTTAAAGGTCTCGATGCTCTCGCGCACGCCGTCGTTGAGCGGCGTCCATTTGATCTGACCGATGGCGCGCTCGAGCGGCGCGTCATCTACGCTCTGTGGGATGGCGAGCGTGACCGGCTCAAAGGTGACATTGCCCTTTTGCTCGGGCGCTGCGAGATCAATCGCGGCGAGGACCTCTGACATATGCACGGTTGAGCCGCCGAGATTGTAGGTGTGCGCCTCAGTGTAGCTCGCACGTGCGGCTTGGATAAACACACGCGCCGTGTCGCGCGCATATTGAAAGATGCTCGTGCCGCCGTATGAGATGTGATAGCGCTGACCGATGGCAGCCGCGACCATGGCTTTGCTGGGCGTGCTGGTCATGCCTTGATCGCGCCCGGGTCCGTAGACCACACACGGGCGGATGCCGATGCTACGCACACCATAGTCTTGCCAATAGATGCGCGCCTGGTCTTCGTTGCAGTGTTTGTACGCGCCATACAAATTCAACGGACCATGCGGTGCGTCGTGCGCGAGCGGCGCGTCGCCGTATGAGGCGGGATCGTCATACACAGCGACCGAGCTGGCAAACGCTAAACTCTGCACTTGAGACTTGTGATGTCGCGCGGTCTCTAGCACGATGGCAGTGCCGACGACATTGACCTTTGCGCCTTGAATGGGGTTTGCTTTGACCAACGGCACCTGCAACGCCGCGAGATGCACGATATGGGTGATGCCATGCTCTACGACCGTGCGCTCAAAGTGCTCATAGTCAGTGATGTCGCCATGCACAAAATTGACGCGACTCATGGCGGCGTCATCCATGATGAGCCGCAGGCGATGCGGGTTGCCGGGCAGATCGTAGGTCGTGACGCTTGCGCCTTCATCGGCGAGCAATTTGACAGTCCATGCGCCGATGCAGCCCAGCGCGCCCGTCACCAAAAATTTTTCTTGTTGTGCCATGTTTTTATTTTAGGTAGCATCGTTCGCTGAGCATGCCGAAGCGAATGATGCCTGATACGCAACGGGCTTCGGCGGGCTCAGCCCTCGTTGCTCATAGCGGTTTTATTTTGTGTTTGTGCTATTTTGTGCTTGTTGAATGAGCGTTTGCGCGCGCTGAGTGATGCTGTTCCAATCGCGATTGGCGACGAGCGACTTGTCTACGAGGTTGCCGCCGACGCCGAGTGCAAATGCACCCGCCTTGAGATAAGCCTCGACGTTATCGGCTGCGATGCCACCGGTCGGGATCAACTTCAAAAACGGCAATGGCTCGCGCACGTCCTTGATGAAATTTGCGCCAAGCGCGCGCGCCGGAAAAACTTTGACGGCGGTTGCGCCCGCGTCCCATGCGTTGAGTATCTCGGTCGGTGTGTATGCGCCCGGCATGATCGGCACATTGCGCTTTTTGCACAGCTCGATGGTTTTGAAATTGATGGCGGGCGAGATGATG
>CAZVQE010000186.1:3692-5585 GCA_964628875.1 uncultured Anaerolineae bacterium | reverse complement strand
ACTGCGCGCCACGCGGCGCGTGTGATCTCTATTGGATTCACTGTGTCCGCCACAACCGACGCGCCAAGTTTGAGATTGTCCTCCGCGAGGCGATAGGCGACGACATAGCCTTCTGGTCCTTGTATGACGCCTTCGCAGTCGAGGATGGCTTGCTCGATCGTGTCTACGCGCAAATACACGGCTTTGAGGTCGCGCGCGAGCTCACGCGCGAGGGTCGTCTTGCCGGTCGCGGGCAGCCCGCCAAAGATGTAAAGCATGATGTGTAGTTTTGTTGGATCGCTCAGACTTGCTCAAAGCGCTCGACATTCATTACAAATACAGTGGCGCCGCCGACCTCGACATCAATCACTTGCGCATTGAGCGCGCCCGGCACCTCGCGCGGCACGCTGATATAGGCGGTGCGGCGTCGCCCAGTCTTTTTGAGGACTTCCATTACGGCGCTTACTTTGTCATCTTCAACGCCGAGCAAGAGCGTGGTGTTTTCTCGTCGCAGCCAGCCGCCTTCAGTGGCAATGCGCGTCACGCGATGTCCTGCCTCGATCAAAGATTGCATCACCTTGCTGGCATCATCCGCCTGAACAATCGCCATAATCATTTTCATAGTTGTGTCTCCTTGTTTTGAGTAGTCAGTAGTCGGTAATCAGTAGTCAGTAGAAAGCAAAAAGCAATGAGTCATCCCTTCATCTCTTCATCCTGTCTTCCCGTCTGGGAATTGGGCGTTGGCGACTGTGAACTAAACTTCGGATACGTCCCCAGCACGCGCAGCAACGTCGTAAACTCACTCAGGTTCGCCAGCGCGCGCGCGCTGTTTGGCTCATCCTGATTCCCCACAAAATCGAGATAAAACAGATACTCCCACGGCGAGCCTTGCAGTGGGCGCGACTCGATCTTGCAAATGTCAATGTCGCGCAACGCAAACGCGGCGATGGCTTTGTGCAGCGCGCCTGCTACGTTGCGCACACAAAACACAATCGAAGTCTTGGCGGTCACATTGAGCGGCACATGCACCGGCGCGCGACTCAGCGCCACAAAGCGCGTGTAGTTTGTCGCGTCGTCGCCCAGCCCCTCCGCCAAGATCGGCACACCATACAACGCCTGTGCGCGTTTGCTGGCGAGCGCGGCTGTCTCTTGCCAAATGGGGTCTGAGCCTGCGTTATCGCGCGTGTTATCGCGCAGCATCTTGACACTGCCGGCGGTGTCATACACTTGCTCGCGTTGTGCGTTTGGCAACAATCGCGTCAGCGTCATCTCACATTGCGCCAACGCCTGCCAGTGCGAGATCACGCGCTTGATGCCTGACATCTGCACGCCCGGCAGCGCATACAGACACCAATGAATCGGCACCGCCGTCTCACCGATGATATGCAGCTTATGTCGCAACAGCAGATCGTAGTTGCGATGAATCGCGCCGCCCACCGAATTCTCAACAGGCACAATGCCATAGTCACAGTGCGCCGCGGTCACGTCGTCAAACACGTGGTCAAAATTCTCGCGTCCGACGGGCGTGCACTCTGAGCCAAAAAAATCATACGCGGCTTGCTCACTAAATGCGCCGGGTTCACCCTGATAGGCTACGGTTGTCATGCGTCTCTATTTTGGCACAAGTTGTTTTGTGATGTCTGTCTGGGAATGTTAAATATCCAAATGATGCAAGTCATTCCTGCGAAAGCGGGAATCCAGTATTCTGCCTAAATACGCGCAGATTTCTCACTACGCTTCGCTTCGTTCGAAATGACACTAACAACTAACAACCAACAACTAAGAACTCTTCCGCTCCTCCGGCGGTTTGGTGTGAATGAAGTTGCGATACAGCGCGAGGTCATACACGATCTTGAGACCGCCGCCGATAAAAAATGGCAACGCCGAAGATGCCGCGCTCGCCAGCAACGGCGC
>CAZVQE010000186.1:0-3592 GCA_964628875.1 uncultured Anaerolineae bacterium | reverse complement strand
AGCGCCGACACACCCGCGAGCAGATTGGTGCCAAAGAAGATGCTGCCGAGCAACGCAGGCGACACGTTAAACTTTTGGCTGACCCAAAACGCGATAAAACTATCCAGCACAAACGCGCCCGCAAACGCATCCACCGCAAATAGCGCCGAGAGCTTAAGCACGATATTGCGCGATTTGCCGAGACCCAGCGCGCCGACTTTGGCTTTGTTGAATGGCGCTTCGACCCGCCGCGAGATCAGCCAATACAAGGCGATGAGCAGCGCACCAATGACAGCATAAGCGATCACGAGCATACGGTCGGCGCTGAGTTCGTCGAGACCGGCGTTGCGCAGCGCCTGCACCGCTAGCCCGCCGGCGAGCGAGCCGAGCGCCAGCGCCAACGAGCCAGCGAGGTTGTACCACGCAAAGGTCGCGGTGCGCTTTTCGTCGGGGATCAGTTGTGTCAGCGCGGCTTGTTCGATAGACAAAAACGGTCCGATGTCGCTGCCGCTCGGGCTAATAACGCCGAGCGTCGCCGCGAGCGTCAGCACAATCGGGTCGCGCGTGACAGCAAACACCGCGCCCGCGCCCAGCATCAACAGCGCGCCAATGATGAGCATGCGCTTGCGTCCGATGCGGTCGGCGTTGGTCGTCAGCCACAGCGAGATAACCGCGTCGCCCGCGAGCGTCAACGAAAACAGCACACCGATCTGCGTCGCGCTCAGCCCGAGCCGCGACAGATACAGCGCGAGCGACACCGACAAAAAGCCGTAGGCAAACATGCGCAACACGCGCGTGGAAAAGAGTAAGTAAAAATCCATGATGAGATGTCAGACGTCAGATGTGAGAAGTCAGATTGTAGATCGCTTTAATGGTCAATCGTCAAGGAGTGTTAAATATCAAAACGAAGTAACAGTCATTCTTCATCTGCGCTCAACATCTCTGGCTAACTGGACTTACGCAAAAAGTGTAAACCTGTCATTTCGAGCGAAGCGAGAAATCTCTCCCCGACCCATTTACAGGCTGAATTTTGCGAGAGACCCTTCGCTCCGCTCAGGGTGACAGGCTTCGTTTTTTTTGGCGTTCTATCTTTATGCGTAAGTCCACGCTAATACAATCGCAAGCAGTGTTTCGTAGAGATACTTCGCTGGCGCACTTTGTGCGCCGCTCAGTATGACTTTCATTTAGAAGCCAGATTGTAGATCGTTGTCAGTTGTCAGTCATCGGTTTTCGGTCATCGTGTCAGTTTGCCACCCGTTCCCCCCATCATCCCTTCTTCCGACAAATGGTGTCCGCTAAAATTACAGCCTTATGCGCGTTCCTATTAGTTGGCTCAAAGAGTATGTAGATATCAATATTTCGGTGCAGGAGCTTGCCGACAAGCTGACCTTTGCGGGGCTTGAGGTTGAGAAGATCGAACTCGTCGGTCTGCCGGGCGCCGAGCTCGAATGGGAGCGCGACAAGATCGTGACGGGCGAGGTGCTCAATGTCGAGCGTCACCCCAACGCAGATCGTCTATTGCTCGTGGATGTCAACATCGGCAAATCCGAGCCACTGCGTCTCGTGACCGGCGCGCCCAATCTGCATGTCGGCGACAAAGGTCAAAAGGTGGTCGTTGCGCTCAATGGCGCGCGGCTGTATGACGGTCACAAAGACGGGCACGTGCTGACCACGCTCAAGCCCGCCATGCTGCGCGGCATCAAAAATGACAGCATGGTCTGCAGCGAAAAAGAGCTTGGCATCAGCGATGAACACGATGGCATCATCATCTTGCCACCCGATGCGCCAGTCGGTGTGCCCGCCGTAGAGGTGCTGGGCGACGCTGTCCTTGAGATTGCTATTTTGCCAAATACGGCGCGCTGTGCCAGCATGATCGGCGTCGCGCGCGAGGTCGCTGCGCTGACGGGACAACGCCTGCATCTGCCGCAGATTCAATTCACCGAGACGGGCGCGCGCACGGACGAGCTCGCCAGTGTAACCATCAACGACGCGCGACTCAATCCGCGATTTACTGTCGGCATCCTGCGTGGCGTGCGGCTGGCGCCCTCGCCCGCGTGGATGCAGCGCCGCCTCAATCAGGTCGGCATCCGCGCCATCAGCAACCTCGTGGACATCTCAAACTATGTCATGATGGAGACGGGTCAGCCGACGCACGCGTTTGATATGGACGCCGTGCCGCTGGAGAATGGCAAACGCGCCATCATCACGCGCCTCGCGCACGCAGGCGAGACGTTGGTGACGCTGGATGGCAAATCGCACGAACTCGCGCCGACGGACATCCTCGTCGCGTCGCCGAGCAAACCACTCAGCGTGGCGGGCGTGATGGGCGGACTCGAGAGCGAGGTCAAAGACACAACCACCAACATCTTGTTTGAGGTCGCGTCGTGGGATCCGATCAGCATCCGCCGCACCGCGCGCTTACATGATTTTCATAGCGAGGCGAGCTATCGCTTTGCACGCGGCGTGCACCCTGAGGTAGCCATGTGGGCGCAGCGACGCGGCTTGCAATTGCTCCAAGAGCTGGCGGGCGGCGAGGTCGCGCGCGGCATCCTCGATGTGTATCCGCAGCCACGCTTGCCTGTCGTGGTCGAATTTGACCCGAGCGAGTGTACGCGGCTGCTGGGCGTGCCGATCAGCAACGCCGACATCACGCGCACGCTCACGGCGCTGGAGTTTGTGGTTGAGCCGATCAGCGGCAGTGACCATTTGCGAGTGACCGCGCCGTTGCACCGACTGGATATCGAGGGGCAGCATGATCTGGTCGAAGAAGTCGGACGCATCTATGGCTACGACCGTGTGCCAAACCAACTCATCGCCGATGCGCTCGCGCCTGCGTTTGTCAATCCGGTGTTGGCGTTTGAGGATCGGGTCAAAGATGTGCTGGCAGAATCGGGCTTGCAGGAGATCGTGACCTATCGCATGACGACGCCGCAAGCGGAGCAGCGCAGTCTAGCGCCCGGTACGCCTGCGGATGACCGCGAATACATTACGCTGAAGAACCCGATTAACCCCGAGCGCAATGTCATGCGCCACACGCTCATCAACGGCGCGCTAGACACGCTCGCCGCCAATCTGCGGCATCAAGACAGCGCCGCGTTGTTTGAGGTGGGCGCGGTGTATTTGGCGGATGAGGATGGCGACGGCTCGGTGACCAAGGTGGCGGGCATTGATGAGCAGCCGCGTCTGACGGTGGTCATGAGCGGCGCACGACGCGCGAGCGGCTGGCACGAAAAGTCCGACGCGCAATTTGATTTTTTTGATATCAAGGGTGCGGTCGAGGCGCTCATGGATGGGCTGCACATCGCATCGGCGAGCTATGCGCCGATGACACATCCGACGTTTTATCCCGGGCGCACGGCGGCGCTGATGGTGAATGGCGCGCGCGTCGGTGTGCTGGGTCAGCTACATCCACTCGTGCAGCAGGCGTATGGCATTGACGCGCCAGTCATGCTCGCAGATATTGATCTCGTGGCGCTGAGAGCCGCGTCGGGCGCGACACCGCAGACGCGCGACGTGCCTCAATTCCCCGCCATCAAAGAAGACCTCGCCGTAATCGTGAACGAAGAAGTGAGCGCCGCGCAAGTTGAACAAGCCATTCGCCGCGCGGGCGGTG
>CAZVQE010000185.1:0-5590 GCA_964628875.1 uncultured Anaerolineae bacterium | reverse complement strand
GTGGCAAATAAGCGCATCATTTGCTTGCGGCGGTTTGAGTAGTCGGCGATTGCTCCGAGAATGGGTAAAAAGCCTGCCTGCAACACAACCGAAAATGAAATGCAATAGGGCAAAAACGAGTCAGGCGCAAAACTAAGACCAAATGCGTGCGCGTTGCCGTCGCTAAAAGCTTTGGCAGCTTCGCGCGCGAGGCTAGCAAGATATGGGCCTAAAAACACCGTGCCGATGGTAGTACTAAAAGCGCTATTTGCCCAGTCATACATCGCCCAGCCGCGGATCTCGCGTTTGTTGTTGATAAAAGATGAGTTCATTGGGAAATATTGTATGTGAAGATTGCATATTTGGCGATAGGGTTTCTTTTGCAAACAAAGCATTTTGTTGCGCGTTGCGCAACATGATACAATCGCAAAGTGATCAGGTCTTTTAGGCACAAAGGATTGGAGAAATTTTTTGTTGCAGGGAGCCTGAGCGGAATTCAACCTGCGCATGCTAAGAGACTACGAATTCAATTGGCAGTTTTGCACACTGCGCGCGAAATTGCGGATATTAATTTGCCAGGATTTCATCTTCATCCGCTCAAAGGCGAAAGTCGCGGACGTTGGGCGATACGCGTCAACGGTAATTGGCGACTGACATTTGAGTTTGTTGATGGCGATGTATTTATCTTGGATTATGAGGACTATCACTGATATGAATATGCACAATCCCCCGCACCCCGGAGAAATCATTAGTGAGATTTATCTCGCAGAGCGGCAATTCAGCGAGCGTGAGCTTGCGGCTAAGTTGGCTGTCTCGCCATCAACGCTTAATCGCGTTCTTAGAGGCAAGAGCAGCATTAGCCCTGAGATGGCATTGCGTTTGTCAAAGGCGCTCGGACGCACCGCAGAAAGTTGGCTAGATCTACAACGCAACTATGATCTATGGCATGCACGCAAAAATGTTGATCTAAAGAAAGTGGAGACCGTTTTTGTTGCAGAAATAATTCATTAGCCGATTTCAATATGCAAATCACAAACCTCCTCGATCAACAACGCGCCTACTTCGACTCCGGCGCGACGCTCGATGCAGATTTTCGTTTGCGTCAGCTTGGCAAATTGCGCGACGCCCTGCGCAAAAATGAAGATGCGGTTTACGACGCTGTATACGCTGACTTGCGCAAGCCACGCGCAGAGGCATATGTCAGTGAAATTGGCTTGCTGCTCAGCGATATCCGCGGCGCGATGGACAACCTGCGAGAGTGGATGTCGCCGCAGTCCGCCAATGTCTCGCTGCCCATGCAACCCTCTGCGGCGCTGTATCGCTCGGCGCCCTATGGCGTTGCGCTGATCCTTGGCGCTTGGAATTATCCGATTCAACTCGTCGGCGCGCCACTCATCGGCGCGATCTGTGCAGGTAACTGCGCCATTCTCAAACCCTCTGAGGTTGCGCCGCACTCGTCGGCGTTGCTCGCAAAATTAGTCGCCGATACATTTGAGCCGCGTTACATCGCGACGGTTGAGGGCGGGGCGGATGTGGCGCAAGAATTGCTCGCGCAGCGTTTTGACACGATCTTTTACACGGGCAATCCGAACATCGCAAAAATCGTGGCTGTGGCTGCCGCAAAAAATCTGACGCCGACGACACTTGAGCTAGGCGGCAAGAGTCCCGTCATTGTGCTGCCCGATGCCAACATCAAACACGCCGCGCAGCACATCATCGGCGCCAAGACATGGAATGCCGGACAAACGTGCATCGCGCCCGATTATTTGCTAGTGCATCGCTCGATCAAGGACAAACTATTCGAGGCGATGCGCGAGCAAGTGCGCGTCATGTTTGGCGACGATCCACAGCGCAGCGACAGCTACGCACGCATCGTCAATGACAAACACTTTAGACGCGTGAGCAGCATGATGAGCGATGGTTGTGTGACGCTCGGTGGCAAAACCGACGCGCAAGATTTGTATATCGCGCCGACGATCATCGAAGATGCGCCAGCGGAATCGCGCTTGCTGCAAGAGGAGATTTTTGGTCCGTTGTTGCCGCTTGTGCAGTTTGATTCACTCGACGATGCGGTGAGCTTTGTGCAGGCGCGACCGAATCCGCTGTCGGCGTATTTCTTTACAAACAATCGCAAAACGCAAGATGAGTTGTTACGCCGCGTTCCATTTGGCAATGGCGCGTTTAACGGTTGCATGGAGCAGTTTGCGACCGAGATGCCCTTTGGTGGCGTCGGCAACAGCGGCATGGGCTCATATCATGGTAAGCGCAGTTTTGACGCCTTTTCGCGGCAAACCAGCGTGATCTACAAGAGCCGTTTGGCGACAGATGTGCTGGCGCGCTTTGCGCCATTCAACTCAACCAAGCTGCGTCTGCTCAAACTCTTTTTACGATGACACAATCAATTGGCGCGATTGTGTTGGCGGCGGGCGCATCGTCACGCTTTGGAGCAAATAAATTGCTGCTGCCTTTTGATGGCAGCACCGTCATCAACACGGTTATGCGCGCTGTCTGTGCGACAGACTTGGCGTATCGAGTGGTCGTCACCGGTTTTGCGAATGAGGCAGTGCGTGGCGCGATTCACCAAGACTGCCGATATGTCGTAGCGCACAACGCCGATCATCTGCGCGGCGAGATGTTGTCGTCGGTCAAATGTGGCTTGGCGCAGTTGCAAGCGCAGCCGATAGACGCCGCGTTGATCGTGATGGGCGATATGCCGTTGGTGCGTGTTGATTTGTTGAATCGCGTGATCGGGGCGTCTAGAGCGTCGGCGAAAGATATCGTCGCTCCGCGATACGCGGGCGAGCGCGGTCATCCGGTGTTGATTGCGCGCAAATACTGGAGCGAGATTTTGGCATTGCCATCTGAGGGCAACCCGCGTGAAGTGCTACGTCGTTATCCTGATGCGTTGCTGTTGTTAGACACGGATGATGTCGGCGTGGTGCAAGATGTGGACACGCGCGAAAAGTATGATCATGCAATTGCCATTCTCAAAAAACGACAACTAAAAGCCGATGACTGAAAACCAAAATCTGTTTGACGATGAAATCGTTGTCTTTGTGCAGGCTCCGATGCTGATGCGATTGGCAACCATCGGTACAGATGGCTATCCGCAAGTCACGCCTGTGTGGTATCTCGCGGATATCGAGCGCAAACTGTTTTTGACCAGCACCGAAAAAAATCGAACAAAGTCGCGCAATGTCTCACGCAATCATCGCGTCGGCGCTTCGATTGACTCGGATGCGTTGCCGTATCGCGGCGTGACGCTCAAAGGCGTGGCGCGGCTGCGCGAAGATGATATTGATGACATCGTGCGACGCATTTGCGCGCGCTATGTGCCAAGCAACGAGTTGGGCGATATGCTCAATTGGCTCTACATGGGGCAACGCGTAGTGATCGAGATCGAGCCGCATAGCATTGTCAAAGTCGGCGCGGGCTGGCATGCGCGATAACCTAAATCATTTGGCGTTAAATTATTTCGGTAGAATGACTTTGCATGAAGCGATGGCTGTGGGGAATTTTTCTGCTGCTATTGGTCGCGTGCGGTAGTAGCTCACCGAGCGTGAAACCTATTGTGTCGGTCATTACGCCGGCGGATGGTGTGCGCGTGTATGTCGGCGAGTCGTTGACGATTTATGTGTCTGCGGCGGCAAATAGCGCAATAGATCGCATCGAGGCGCGCCAAGACGGCGTCGTGATTGCTGCTCAAAAAAACACAGCGCAGACGCCTTTGTTTACGACGCGCATCCAATACGCCCCGAACAAAGTCGGTCAGTCGGCGATAGTGCTGACTGCATTTGATGCCAGTGGCGTTGCCAGCGAGGCTGTCGCTTTGCGTGTGATTGCCGATGCCACGACCGCCGCGCAGCCTACTGCGGCGACTGCTCCTGCGCAACCGAATACCATTGGCGCTACCGAATCAAATTGCAAGCTCAATTCGGCGTTTGTCGTGGATGTGACGATCCCAGACGATACAGTCATCAAGGGCGGCGATACGTTTATCAAGACGTGGAAGCTCAAAAATACAAGCGCTTGCGATTGGGGCAAAGACGTGCAGGTCGTTTTTGTAGGCGGCGAGAAGATGAATGCTTTGGAGTTTGCGCCAGTGTTGCCGACGATAAAGAATGGCGAGATAGATGTCAGTATGGCGTTTATCGCCCCACGCGATAGCGGCAAATACACAAGCATCTGGCAATTGCGCCTTGCCAATGGGACGATCTTTGGCGAAAAGTTTTACGTGACGATCAAGGTGAATTAGAGCCATGAATACATTACACGTAGCCGTCGATGATGCAGCGCTTGTTGCCGAATTGAATGCGCGCGGAGTGCATTTCATAGCTGGCGATACTCATACGCTTGAGCCGCAATTGCTGCCCGAAGAATTGATTTGCGGACTAACCAAAAGCCATTCGCCGCGTATTCGTTTGGCGCTCATTCCATTGTTATTGCTGCGCCCACAACTGAGCCTTTATCTCAGAGACGCCGTCAACCAGTTTGATGACGATTTTGCGGCTATCACACTCAAATGTTTTTCGACCGCTGCCTGTATCTTGCAAAAAAAATACAACACACAGTTGCAACCAATCGCAGGCGCAATTCTGCAAGACATCAGAGATGATTTTTCTGGAGAATTAGGCGTGTGCGTGTATACGCAGTGCGATTTGGCGCTAAATGCGCTGGCGGCGCGACAGGCTCAGCTGACTCAGCTTGATCTAAATTGGCGAGAAACTTATGATCAAGCGGCACAGCATGTGTTGCGCAGATATAAGCGCGAGGCGACATGGCAGATCTAGCGCTCAGCGAAATTCAGCGATATTTTGAGGCGTTGGCTAAGCGGTGGCGCACGCCGACATCCATCTACATTTTAGGTGGTGGCGCGTTATATTTGTTAGGGAGCGAGCGCCCAACGCTTGATCTTGATTATTTAGGCGACGACATCAACAAATCAAATTTGCAGCTTGTCATGGATACCCTTGCTATGGAGATGCAAATAGAGTTAGAAGCTGTGCCGCTTGACAAGATGATTCCTATCGCTTCTGAGTCTTATCAACGCGCGCGGCTAATTGGGACGTTTGGCGATGTGAGTGTATATGTATTTGATCCTTACAGCATCGCGTTGAGTAAATTAGATCGTGGCACAGAATCCGACTTGCACGATATTGTTTTTCTGATTCGCCACAACTACGTGGACACTCATATTCTTGAGAGCTTTATGCAGGATTCATTTGAATATGCTAGCGAGTATGATCTGTCACCAAGTGACATGCGGCGACATTTGTTGATCGTCCAAAATTTATTACAGCTCAATATTAACTAAATCAAGATGACCCCCGAACAATTTATTGAAACCGCAAAGAAAATCGAAAGCGAAATCTCGCGCGTCATCGTTGGTCAGAATGATGTCGTGCGGCATACGCTGATCGCCATTATTTCAGGCGGTCATGTTTTGCTCGAAGGTATGCCCGGGCTGGGAAAAACTTCACTCGTGCGCGCCTTCGGACAGACGCTCGACTTGCGATTTTCGCGTGTCCAATTCACCCCTGATCTGATGCCCGCCGATATCGTCGGCACTGACATCCTCGAAGAGCGCGAGGATGGCCAACGCGCGTTTAGG
>CAZVQE010000184.1:0-5653 GCA_964628875.1 uncultured Anaerolineae bacterium | reverse complement strand
TGATTTGTGGAATGGGTTTTTCGACGAGTGCGGTATCGTGTTTGGCGGAGACGACAACTGATTTCATTTTGCTTTTTTTGAATTGGACGCGGACCTCAGGATTGACAGGATTTTGGATTTGATCCTGAAAATCAAAAAAATCCGCGTCCTATTTCACCTTTTGCATGAGTTCGATGCGGTTGCCAAATGGGTCAAACACATGCATACGTTTGTAGCCTGCCAGCGGCACATCGCTTATGAGTTCGCAGCCTGCCGCGCGGCAACGTGCTAGCAGCGCCTCAAGGTCATCACACAAAAACGCAGGGTGCGCTTTTGTGGCGGGCGCAAATGGACTTTCGACGCCGAGATGCAGTTTTACGCCGCCCGATTCAAACCACACACCGCCACGCGCAGCCAGATCAGCCGGCTTTGGCACCTCAGTAAATCCCAGCACATCGCCATAAAATGCGCGCGCCAAAAATTCATTGCCCGAGGGCATCGCAATTTGTACGTGATCTATAGCGGTAATCATTTTTTTGTAAGCGGTCTGATCACTGATAGTGGTCAGACCGCTGGATGACGGAATTCAGCACTTCGGCGATGTGTTTGGTTTCGATGTTTGAGCCGCGCCGATGCAGCCCGCCGCTGATATTGATGAGGCAGCTCACGTCACAACCGACGACAGTTTGCGCGCCGCTGTCAATGATGCGGTCGAGCTTGCGCTCTAGCATGGCTGAGCTGATGTCGCCCATCTTGACCGAAAATAACCCGCCAAAGCCGCAGCATTCTTCGGCATCCTCGACCTGCGCCATGTGCGCGCCTTGCACGTGCGACAGCAATTCACACGGCTGGCGATCTACGCGCATGCTGCGGAGCAGGTGGCACGACGGGTGATAGGCGAGAGTGCCGTTGAATTGCGCATGCAGGTCGGTCACGCCGAGCACATCCACCAGATATTGCGCAAATTCATACGTGCGCGCAGCGACCTCGGTGGCGCATTTGCCATACACCGCGTCGCTGGCAAGTAACTCGGTGTAATGATGCTTGATCATGTCGCCGCATGAGCCAGATGGCACGATGATGTCGCCCTCTGTGGCGTGTAGCACGTCGAGCGTGTGCTTTGCAATGGCGCGCGCGTCGTCCCACAAGCCGCCGTTGAACGCAGGCTGCCCACAGCAGGTTTGCCCTTTTGGAATTTCGACGCTGACGCCCAGCCGCTCTAAAATTTCGACCACCGCGATGCCGGCTTCGGGGCGCAGGGTCTCGATCATGCAGGTGACAAAGAGTTGAACTTTGCGAGTCATTGCCTAAAGTATCGCTCAGATTTTTGAGTGGCTAGAGCCAAGTTTCCAACGATGCCTCATCCACACTCTCTGCCCTCTGCTCCTGAACGCGCGAGTGATAAAATTCGCAGATTAAACTTGGCTGAGATTGGCGTTGGTGTAAAAATAACGCCAATTGAAATTGTCAAAACTACACATGGCGCTGAAAGAAGCTCAAATCCCGATTGAAGAATCGCCCAGAAATATCGTGTCTGCCAAAGACGCGCAGCTTGATATCACATTTGATCAGCTCAAAAAGTTGGTCAGCCCGCGCGCGTTGACCGGCGAGACGATGTTGCTGAATATGGGTCCACAACATCCCAGCACGCACGGCGTGTTGCGTTTGTTGGTCGAGATGGATGGCGAGACCATCATTAGCTGTATTCCTGACATCGGCTTTTTGCATACCGGCATCGAAAAGACAGCCGAAGACAAAACCTACGTCAAAGCGGTGCCGCTGACTGACCGCACTGATTATCTCGCCCCGATGAGCAACAACCTTGCGTTTTGTGGCGCGGTTGAGAAGTTGTGTGCCATTGACGTGCCGTTGCGCGCGCAATATCTACGCGTGATCCTTGCTGAGTTGACGCGCATGAATAGCCATCTGGTTTGGCTTGGCACTCACGCGCTGGACATCGGCGCGATGAGCGTGTTTTTGTATTGCATGCGTGAGCGCGAGATGATCCTCGATGTGTATGAATCGGTCTCAGGCGCGCGCATGATGAGTAGCTATTTTCGTCCGGGCGGGTTGTGGCGTGACGTGCCAAATTCGTTTTTTGACTTGGTCAAAAAGATCTTAGATGTATTTCCGGGTCGCGTTTTGGAATACGAAAAGTTGCTCAAGGAAAACCCGATTTGGCGTGATCGCACGATTGGCATTGGCAAGGTCACGGCCGAGGATGCGGTGAAATGGGGCATGACCGGACCGAGCTTGCGCGGCAGCGGTGTGAACTATGACGTGCGCAAAGCCATGCCGTATAGCAGCTACGATCATTTTGATTTTAGCGTGCCACTCGGCACCAATGGCGATGTGTATGATCGCTATCGCTGTCGCCTCGATGAGTTTCCGCAATCGCTCAAGATCATCCAGCAGGCGATGGACAAGTTGCCACAAGGTCCCGTGATTACGGCTGACCGCAAATTTGCGCCGCCGCCTAAGCATGAGATTTCGACCTCGATGGAATCGCTGATCCACCATTTTAAGTTGTGGACGGAGGGCTTTAACGCGCCGGACGGCGAGGTTTACTTCGCGGTGGAGAGCGGCAAGGGCGAATATGGCGTGTTTATCAGTGGCAATGGCGGAGCAAAGCCGCGCCGCGTGCACTTCCGCACGCCGAGCTTTGGCAATCTACAAGCATTGCCACATCTGTCAAAAGACTGTCTGTTAGCGGACATGGTTGCCATCATCGGTTCCATTGATATCGTGCTAGGGGATGTGGATCGTTAGCGACAATGCAAATTTTGCATTGCTGTAACTATAATTGTAAGGAGAGTGAGTCAAAGTAAGGAGATGAACATGATTGCGCAGGCAACTGTGACCAGCAAGGGACAAATTACCCTGCCAAAAAGTGTGCGCGAAGCGCTCGGCACACAAGCAGGCAGCAAGGTGATGTTTTTTGTTGTGGATGGACGCGTAGAGCTAAGAGTCGTCAAAAAAATGCGCGAGCTATATGGATCGCTAAAAGTGGAAAAGTATGTAGATTTTCACGAGGCGCGTGATGAAGCCAAGCGGATTCGTGCATTAGAGGCGGCGAGGCAAAATGGCATTGCGCGCACTTGATGCAAATGTGATCTTGCGTGCGGTTTTGTCGGATCATGCAACACAGTCACCGCAGTGTCAGCGCCTGATTGACAAAGTGGAGGCAGGGAGTGAACGCGTTTTCTTGCCGGAGGTGTCTTTATGCGATGTGGTTTTTACTCTGCGCAGTTTTTACAAATTCCCTGCAGAACGCATTCAAGAGGCGCTGGGGCAGATGTTGTCATTGGATGGCATTGTGATGAAAGATAAATCGTCGGCGCAAGGGGCGTTGTTGCTATCTGCGCTGCACAATGTGGACTTTAGCGATGCGCTGATGACGGCTCAGCTTGCCGCAGATCAAGTGAACGAAATTTACTCATACGACAAACATTTTGACCGACTCAAACAAGTTAAACGAATTGAACCAAAATAGAACATGTTAAAAGAAAAACGTGCTGCTGAAATTGAAAAGCATCTAGCCAAATATCCGCCTGAGCGTAAGCGCAGTGCGGTCATGCCATTGCTCTACTTGGCGCAACAGGAATATGGCTATTGCAGTGACGAAGCCATCAAAGAGGTCGCCGAAATTTTGTCACTCGACCCAACTGAGGTCAAGTCTGTCGCTGGCTTTTACACGATGTATTACAAACATCCGGTCGGCAAATACGTCATCGAAGTGTGCGACGACTTGCCATGCGCACTACGTGGCGCGGATAAATTTGTAAATCAGTGCGAGCATAAGCTCGGCATCAAGGCAGGCGAGACCACGCCCGATGGCAAGATCACATTGAGCGTCGTGATGTGCCTCGCCGCGTGTGACCGCGCGCCGATGTGTCAGGTCAACGGCGACTATCACTATGATCTCAACGAAGAAAAATTTGACCAAATGCTAAAGGATATGAAGTAAGCAATGGCAACCACAATGGACAAACACATCCTGCTGCGCGATGAGGATATTCCAAACATCAAACAGCTAGATGTTTACACACAGCACGAGGGCTATGCCGCATGGAAAAAAGCCGTCACAACGATGAAGGGCGATGAAGTCATCAACGTTGTCAAAGACAGCGGTTTGCGTGGACGCGGCGGCGCGGGCTTTCCGGCGGGCGTCAAATGGAGCTTCATTCCAAAAGACATTTTTCCGAAATACGTGACGGTCAATTGCGACGAGTCGGAGCCCGGCACATTCAAAGATCATCAATTGATCCGCAACAATCCGCATCAGGTCATCGAAGGCACCGCGCTGTGTGCGTATGCCATCGGTTGCAACACGGCATATATCTACTGTCGTGGTGAATTTGCGGAGCCGGGTGTTGAGCTTCAGCGCGCCCTTGATGAGGCGTATGCCGCAGGGCTGCTTGGCAAGAATTTGTTTGGCACAGATTACAGCCTCGACATCCATTTGCATTTTGGCGCGGGTGCGTATATCTGCGGCGAAGAAAGCGCGCTATTAGAGTCACTCGAAGGCAAGATCGGGCAACCGCGCAATAAGCCACCATTCCCCGCCGTCTACGGACTCTACGGCAAACCCACTGTCATCAACAACGTCGAGACGCTGGCAAACGTGCCGGGCATCATCCTCAATGGCGCACAGTGGTATCGTCAATGGGGCACCGAAAAGTCACCCGGCGTCAAAATCTTTAGCGTCAGCGGACACGTGAAGAAGCCCGGCAACTATGAGTTGCCACTCGGCAAATACACCATCCAAGAATTGCTCGACATTGCAGGCGGTAGCAGCACCGGACGCCCGATCAAAGCCGTGTTACCTGCGGGTTCGTCGTCGCCGATCATCCCCGCCGCAAACTTTGGCGCAAAGCTCGACTACGAGGCGATGGGCGCAATCGGTAGCGTGCTGGGTTCGTGTTCGTTCATCTTTATGGATGACAGCGTTGATATGGTGTGGGCGGCGCGCAAGATGATTCGCTTCTTTAAGCACGAGAGCTGTGGCAAATGCACACCTTGCCGCGAAGGCACACATTGGGCGCTCAGCCTCTACAACAAAATTTTGAGCGGCGAAGGCACCATGAAAGATGTGGATTTGCTGGCGGATGTAAATAAGCAGATCATCGGCAAATGCTTCTGCCCGCTGGGTGAGTTTTCGACCAGCAGCATGACCTTTACGCTCAAGCACTTCAAGCAGGATTACATTGACTTTGTGGAAAAGAAGAAAGGCGGCAGCGCCGCATACAAGATCGAGCTAGAGCGCGATCATCATCTGCATCATTTGCATGATGTGGCAGTCAGCGATATCAAGACGCACTAAAACAAAATGGCGGACTCAGTAAATCTCACCATTGACGGCGTAGCGCTCAGCGTGCCAAAAGGCACTCTGATCGTAGACGCTGCCAAAAAAATCCAAAACGACATCCCCGTCTTTTGCTATCACCCGAAGCTCAAGCCGGTTGGCATGTGTCGCATGTGCCTCGTCGAGGTCGGCACGCCAAAGATGGATCCAGCCACCAAACAGGTGGTGATGGGCGAAGATGGTAAACCCGTCATCGCATGGATGCTAAAGCTGACGACAGGCTGCACGACGCCGGTTAGCGAAGGCATGGCAGTGCGCACCCAGACGCAGGTCGTGACCGACGCGCGTGAAGACGTGCTGGAGTTTTTG
>CAZVQE010000183.1:0-5665 GCA_964628875.1 uncultured Anaerolineae bacterium | reverse complement strand
TGCCCGTAAACGCGATCTTGTTGATATCGGGATGCGCCACGATCATCTTGCCAACTTCGCCATCGCCTGTGACCACATTCACCACGCCCTCAGGCAAGCCTGCCTGCCGACAAATCTCCGCAAACAGCAACGCCGTCAGCGATGTCCACTCGGCAGGTTTGAGCACGATGGTGTTGCCTGTGGCGAGCGCAGGCGCAATCTTCCATGCAATCATCAATAATGGAAAATTCCAAGGTGTGATTTGTCCGACCACGCCATACGGTTTGTAATCAGGAAACTCGCGCTCAAGCATTTGCGCCCAACCTGCATGATGATAAAAATGACGCGCCACCAGCGGAATATCAATATCGCGCGTCTCACGGATCGGCTTGCCATTATCCAGTGTCTCCAGCACCGCAAACAAACGCGAATGTTTTTGGATCTGCCGCGCAATCGCATACAGATAGCGCGCGCGTTGATGTCCGCTTAGCTTCGCCCACGCGGGCTGAGCTTTGCGCGCGGCAGCGACGGCGGCATTGATATCGCTTTGTGAGGCTTGCGTCAACTTGGCAAGCAATTTGGCATTCGCCGGATTCACCACATCAAACGCTCGCTTAGCGTCATGCGGCGTAAACGCGCCATTGATAAAGTTGCCAAATGCGCGCTCGTGCGCATCCAGCCAAGCGTAGGCAGGTTTTGCATCTTCGGGCGCGGGTCCGTATTCCATGCTGTTAAAAATCTCCGTGATTCGAGACATATGAGTATTTTAGATCGTCCTTGAGTTGGCTGAGCTTGTCGAAGCCCACCTAGCATCACCGTGACTTCGACGGGCTCAGTCACCGTTCGCCAACGCATACAATCGCAACATGCAAAGCTCAGATGTGCGCGAATACTATGAACACAACTCGCGCTTGTTTCGACGGTTTGGTAGCGCGCGCGGCGCGCAGAGCATCCATCGCGCAGTATGGGCGGATGGCATCCGCAGTCAAACCGAAGCGCTCAACTATGCGCATGCGTTGATCGCGCAACACGTCACGCACTCGAGCGCGTGTGTCGTCGCTGATCTCGGTTGTGGTTTCGGTGGCGCGTTGGCTTTTTTGGAATCGCGCCTGAGCGCAAACGATATCGAGCTGCATGGCGTGACAATCAGCGCGATCCAAGCCAAACATGCGCGCACCACAACACGCACGTCGCACATCTACGAAGGCGACTTCACCGCGCTGCCATTTGCATCGCGCAGTCTTGACTTAGCATTTTCGATTGAGGCATTTGTGCATGCGCCAAGCGCCGCTGCATACTTTGCGGAGGTGTCGCGTGTCTTGCGCTCAGGCGGCAAATTAATCCTGATAGATGACACGCTCGCGCGTGAGCCGCACACACGCGACGAGCAACTATGGCATTCGGCGTATGTGCGTGGTTGGCATGTCAGCTCTGTGTTGCCCATCGCTGAGATTGTCACATACGCCACGCACTACGGACTGCAATTCACCACAAGTCAAGACCTCACGCCTGATCTGCGTTTGCGGCTGCTGCCTCGACCGCTGACACGCGCGATCCTAACAGCATGGCGCAACTCTAAAAATAAAGTGATTGCATCGAGCGTCGGCAGCATCGCCTTGCAACATCTGCTGCAAGTTGGCGTCGTGCGTTATCGTTTTATGAGCTTTGAAAATGGCTAAACGCATCGTCTTACTCGCCAGCGGCACACGCGGCGATGTGCAGCCGTATCTGGCGCTCGCGCGCGCATTGCAACAGCGCGGTCATCAAATCAGTGTGGCGACGCACGCGTCATTTGAGTCGCTCGCCGCGCGCGCCAATGTGCCGACGACGCGACTCGCCGACAACCCATCAGATTGGCTCGGGCAACACCCGCATGCATTGACCGCATCGCTACGCGGCATGCTGCTATCAGTACGTTATCAACGCGCGGCGCAACCCATGTTGCGGCGGATGCTCGATAGTGCATTGCACGCCTGCCATGACGCAGATGTCATCATTGGCGGGTTGCCGACGCTATGGGCAGACTCGATAGCGCAAAGGACAAACGCGCGCATGATCTGGGCGTTTTTGCAGCCGCTATCGCTGACGCACGAGATGCCAATCAGCATTTTGCCGATGCGACTGCCGCATCGCCTCAATCACGCGAGCTATCAATTTGTCAGCGCGGCGACATGGTTGCCATGGCGCGCGACGATCAACGCGTGGCGCACATCACAATCACTGCCAACGCTTGGCGTGCGCGGGCTACTGCATGATTTGCATGCGGCGCGGCAGCCGGTTGTGTATGGCTTTGGTGAATCAGTCGTGCCGCGTCCGCAGGACTGGACGCCGAATATTCATCTGAGCGGATTTTGGTTTTTGGATGAATCGCGCGCATTGTCGGCAGATGTGGAGCAATTTATCAACGCGCGCAACGACGTGATTTACATCGGCAAAAGTTCGGCACAAGCGCAATTCCACACGCATATGAGCCTATGGCTACCGCATATTTTGGGTGAATTGAATCTGCGCGCGATTGTGAATGCGCCTGCCAATGCCATCGCGCACGCGCGCATCATGTGCGTCGAAGACGTATCGCATGCGGCGCTATTTCCGTTGATGCGCGCGGTGGTGCAGCATGGCGGCGCAGGCACACTTGGCGCAACATTACGCGCGGGCGTGCCGTCGGTGGTTGTGCCGTCGTTCGCGGATCAACATTTTTGGGCGCAACGCACACACGCGTTAGGCGTCGCTCCGGCGCCACTGTCAGCGTCACATTTATCGCCATCCACCTTGCGCGATGCCATCCATCAAGCTGTGAGTGATTCACATCTGCGTGCTAATGCACGCGCGCTCGCCGCCAACATTCAACAAGAGCATAGCGCGGAGCGTGCGGCTGATGTCATTGACGCCGCAACGCGATAAACACAAGCGCGAATGCGACCATCACACATAACGCGCCAAACACATACGGCGCGGATTCGCCGACACGCACAAACAACGCGCCCGCGACTAACGGCGCAAAGATGCTGGCGACACTAAACAGGGTTTGTGTGCCGCCCATCAGCGCGCCTTGCTGATTGGCGGGGGTGCGATTTGAGGCAATGGCGCTGAGCGTCGGCAAACTCAGCCCGCTGCCAAGCGCGGCAACCGCAGTGTACGGATACAGCATCCACGCCGACGGCGCAAGCGCGATGCCACACAGACCCACCGCAAACGCCACAAGCCCGATCTGCGCCACGCGCCATTCACCCAGCCAGCTCTGTGCATGGCGCATCAAAACACCCTGCGCAAATACGGCGCACAGCCCAACGAATGCAAAAAAATAACCGATTTGATCTGGCGACCAATTAAATCGCTGCTGGCTAAACAGCGGGAAGTTGGTTTGCAATCCGCTAAAAGCAAAGTTGGCGATGAAAATCGCGCCCAGCACAAGCCCGATTTGTGGCATGCGAAAGAGGCGCGCTAATGCAGCAAACACGTTGAACGACGCGCGTTTGATTTGCGTCGTGCGCTGCGCTACGGGCAATGACTCGCGCAGCACGATTGCGGCAAAGGCAGCGTTGATGAGCGTCAGCCCGCAGGCAACCAGCGGTGGCACAAACAAGCCATACGTGCTGAGCCAGCCGCCGAGCGCCGGACCGGCCATTACGCCAAAGCCAAACGCCGCGCCCGCCATCGCCAACGCATGCGCGCGGCGCTCGGGCTGTGTGATATCAGCCACGACCGCGTATGCCAGCGTTAGGTTGCCGCCCGTGATGCCATCAATTGCAACTGCGACAAACAACAAAGTCAGCGTATAAGCAAACGCAACCAGCGCGCTACTGAGCGCAGTGCCAAGCAGACATGCAATCAACAGCCATTTGCGCCCATAGCGATCAGACAGCGCGCCAAGCGCCGGTCCAGCCACAAATTGCATCAAGGCATAAGTGGCATTGAGGCTGCCTGCCGTAGTCGCATCGCCGCCCAGATTTTGCGCATACAATGGCAGCAACGGGGCAATCATGCCGTAGCTGAGCATGTTGGCAAACACAACCAACAACATGGGAAACAAGCTCGCTTTGCGTTTACTAATCAATTTGAATATCATACGCATACATCCAGATCACAAACACGCTGCGTTTATCAGGTATGACGCAGCTTCGCATCCTGACAGACATTAATATGCCAGCAGGCTTACGCATCACACGCGCAGCAAGCGCAACCATTCCAACCGAGCTTGGTGTATTTACGCTACACGCGTACACCAACAATCGAGACAACAAAGAGCATTTGGCGATCGTGCGCGGTGAGATTGAGAATCAAACCCGTGTGCTGGCGCGTGTGCACTCCGAATGTTTTACGGGTGACGTGTTAGGCTCACGTCGCTGCGATTGCGGACCTCAGCTAGAGAAAGCCTTGCAGCGCATCGCCGAAGCCAATCAGGGCGTCATTCTCTATCTGCGTCAGGAAGGACGCGGCATCGGGCTAATCGAAAAGCTCAAGGCCTACAATCTGCAAGATCAAGGCTACGACACCGTGGATGCCAACCTCATGCTCGGACATGGCGCGGATGAACGCGACTATGACATTGCGGCGGCGATGCTCACAGACTTAGGCGTCAGCTCGATCCGCTTGATGACAAACAACCCAAAGAAAATCGAGAGCTTGCATGCAGCGGGCATCGAGATCGCCGAGCGCGTGCCGCTCGAGACCGCCGTTCACGATCACAATGCAAACTATCTCAGCACCAAAGCGCTGCGCATGAATCACATTTTGAATGTGATTCGCAAGCCATCCGACGCATGACGCCGCGTGTAACACTCGCATATGCGCAGAGCCTCGACGGCTGCATCGCGCTGCGACGTGGCGAACGCACCGCGCTGAGTGGACACGCCGCAAGTGTTTACACGCATCAGTTACGCGCGCGACACGATGCGATCCTCGTCGGGGTCGGCACAGTCATCGCCGACAATCCGCGCTTGACGGTGCGACTTGTCGCGGGCAATCACCCACAGCCGATTGTGTTTGACGGCCAATTGCGCATTCCGCACGATTGTGCGTTGCTGATGACGCCTGCGCGCCCGCTGTGGGTTTTGTGTAATGAATCTGCGCCGCTCGAAAAACAACATGCGCTAGAGGCGCTCGGTGCGCGCGTCATTCGCATCGGCTCGCCCGCGACGCGTGATGAGCAATGGCAAATGGCGCTTGACGCGCTCGCACAAAACAACATCAATACGCTCATGGTCGAGGGTGGCGCACAGATCATCACCTCGTTGTTGCAATCGCGCCGCGCGCATTATTTGTCGGTCACGATTGCGCCGCGCCTGCTGGGTGGCTTGCCTGCGGTCGCAGCACATGCTGCGCCATTGCCTGATTTAACAAACATGCGCTATCAGCAACTCGGCGACGATATCATCATGGAAGCGGATCTTTTGTAGGGCTGGGAGTTAGAGATTGGGAGATTAATATGCAGTCACTTTTTTTTACTGCGCCGCGTGCGGTGGAATGGCGCACCAGCGAGTCACCGCAGCCGCGTAACGACGAACTGCGCGTACGCACGGCGCTATCAGCCATCAGTTCCGGCACGGAGTTATTGATTTATCGCGGCGATGCGCCACAGCAGCTCAGCGCCGACGAAACGATAAGTGCGCTGGGTGGCGGGCTGCAATTTCCATTGAAATATGGCTATGCCTGTGTTGGCGAGGTCGAAGCCATCGGCGCGGAT